>NZ_JAHWLU010000091.1:0-20612 GCF_022134725.1 Buttiauxella sp. S19-1 | reverse complement strand
GAACATGGGGTGATAACAAAAGACAATCTCTTGAATAATAATTTAAACCTAAAAGTATTTAATCAGGATTTCATTACAAAAAACATTGACTGGGATAATTCGGTTAAAAGTATTTTATTAATAGCTCAGGAGAAAATCGAGGAGAAGAAGAAGTTAGATGAATTGAAAACGGAGTTGGACAAGAAAAACAAACTACATATAAAGAAAAACAAAGATAATGATAAGCTTACTACTGAGATTCAAAAATTTCTAACCGACGCAGCCAAAAGGACCAAAACAAGTTTACAAATTATTGATACTAGCGACTCAAGGTTTTTAAGTTACAACAGAACAAAGCTAGAAAATTTTATCACTTTAAACACTGACCAAATAAAAAATAGTGAATCAATTTTGGATGTTGGTGAAGTAGCTAACTTAACAAAAGCAGCAAATCCCACTCAAAAACCAGAAATAACTATTAGTGTGCCACGCATCGAATCTTCGCTATTAGGCAAGGCGCAAGAGAGATTAAATCACTTATTCAAACAATCCGTCACTAACAAGGTTATTGAGAGTTTGAAAAATAATCAACATATACAGTCATGGGTTTATAGCGGGCTGAATGTTAACAAAGATAGTGATAGTTGTCATTTTTGTGGTAACAAAATATCCCAAGCAAGAATTGAAGAGCTAAATGCACACTTCAATGATGAATATAAAGAGTTTTCAGAAACGCTTAGGAAAGCTAAAATATGGCTTACTAGTCAATTCATAGTCACTGCTAATATTAGTGAGGTTGATATTTATGATGAATATAAAGATGTATTTAAAGGTGAAACATTGTCTTTAAATGTAGATGCCGAGAGAGTTAATAGTTATATCAAGGATTGGGAAGGGAAATTAGATGAAAAAATAAAAAACCCATTCAATGTGGAATTAATGACCACTGAAATACCAGACTCTTTGTTTGTAAGTTATAATCAGCATGTTCTAGAAATAAACAATATGATACTCTCACATAATAAAAAAAGTAGTGATTTTCACAAGGAAACTGCTAAAGTAAAATCTAAACTTGAGTCACATTATGCATCTTCAGAAGTAAAATCGTTTGACTATTTTAAGAAAATATCAACTCGCGATGCAGAAATAAAAAACATACAGAATGATGAAGGTGAATTAAGAAGAATAAAAGCAGAAGTTAAAATTATTGAAGACTCTTTGTCGAATGAAACTATCGCAGCAGAAATATTCAACAAACATCTGCATGGTTTTCTTGGTCGCTCGGAACTTTCCCTTGAGTTTAATAAATTAAAAAATGGATACGAAATACTTAGAGATAACCAAGTTGGACATGCTCCTCATCTTAGTGAGG
Source organism: Buttiauxella sp. S19-1 (assembly GCF_022134725.1). NCBI lineage: Bacteria > Pseudomonadati > Pseudomonadota > Gammaproteobacteria > Enterobacterales > Enterobacteriaceae > Buttiauxella > Buttiauxella sp. S19-1. The sequence continues at coordinate 19,261 of NZ_JAHWLU010000091.1, read as the reverse complement.
GAGAGAAAACTGCTATAGCTCTAATTTACTTCATAACTAAGTTAACCGAAAATGACAATAAAGTAAAAGATAGTATTATTGTTTTTGATGATCCTGTTTCTAGTTTTGATTCCAACCATCTATTTCATTCATACTCATTTATAAAAACGTACTGTAATGATGCAAAGCAGCTTTTTTTATTAACTCATAATTTTACATTTTTTAAACTGGCCCGCGATTGGTTCAACACAAACAATAAAAATAGAAAAAGAAAAGAAAAAACCGAAAATGCCTTTTTCTATACCATCGAACCTAGCGCTACAACCCCTCGTTCATCTACAATTTGTAATGCTGACTCTAGCCTGATTGATTATAATTCAGAATACCATTATATTTTCGAGACATTATATAAACACAAAGAGCATCCTCGCCTAACTCGTGAGCAAGCATTTTTCACTGCAAATCTATCACGTAAATTGTTAGAGTCATTCTTAAATTTTAAATATCCAAAACACAGATCTGATCTGTTGCAACTTATGGATACGGCTGCAAAGAAATGCGTGATATTTGATAATAATAAAAAAGAAAAAGTTTACCGGTTTATTAATAAATACTCACATAGTGCAGTTATTGAAATGAATGAGGATATTGCAGAAAATTTAATTGGTGAAGGTGCTAATGTGATTGGAGATATATTTTCATGGATAGAGGAAATTGATAAAACTCATTATGATGAAATGGTAAGTATTTGCCAATAAATTTCTTGAGCAAACCCTCCCTCGTCCAGTGTGGGGAGGGGAAGAAATAATTAGAACTATTAATGGGGTGGAGAATTAATTGAAACCTTATTTTTTCCAAAATTCAGACAAGCATTAAGGCGAGGGGACGTTTAGATTGCCGCATTTATACAGTTGGACAGTGATTCACTAAATTAATCATACGATACTATAACGTAATTGTTTGACGCCTCGTCTTGGATTGCAAAAAAAGGTCTAAAGGTCTGTAGAAAAGCTATCGGCAAATACCGAAACGCCACCCTCACCTAGCTCGATTTTGTCAGGCGGGGCAGGATCTTTTTTTGGATACTGCCTTAATTACCGTATGATTTCTTACAACCATGATAGAGATAAAAATAATTAACTCCTTCACAGTTTTTTCTTATTTAAATATTTTGCCAATTATGCATTTAATACTGTCTTTATATATTATTAACACCCACCTGCAATTCCCAACCCCCATTTTCAATTTATTGTGACCCATGCCGAAGAATTTCGGTTTCCAATAATTAACCACATTTCTACTGTTGACTTACACAGTACTCAAGGAGGAGAGTGGGCGGGTATAAATGAATCGCCCCCGCCTGGTGCTGTAACACCAAACGAGGGCTGACCACAACGTAAACTTCACAGGAGTCACGCTATGGCTATCGCCGATAGTAACACATTCGCTCGTCCTGAAATCACTGCTACTCAATCCGTTATTGCGGGAGATATCGCAGCTTTATTAAAAATACCGTTGGGTGCCACGCATGATTTATTTCAGGTTGTGGATATTTGCCAACGTTATGCTGATGAATTAATCGAAATTCATAATCACTCTGAATATATAGCGTTGTGCGGGCGTTTACTGGCGGGGTTGAATGTACTGAAAGTAGTTTTAAAGTCGCCGTTGCCAAAACATCTAATTGAACAATTAACGGTGAATGAAAATAATTTTGCTGAATGTCGCAATCCACTTTCAACAGATTCAGAGACCGCCTGTGAATATTGTTCTGCATTAACCATGGTTTTATTGAACCAGCAAATAATGCCTGAGCAGCAGGAACAGATCAGCGAATTGTTATTTGAATTATTGACAATGCTGGCAGAGGACTTGAAGGCGCCGCGTTTTATTCGTACGACAATGGGGCTGGCAATGATAGGTGGTGAGGCTGTGCCGGGCATTCATTAAATACCCGTCGCCCTTCAAGATGCAGGGTTGTTGGCTGCTCTCATTCACCCGAATCACTTACTTGAGTAAGCTCATCGGGATTTACTCGATTGCCGCCTACCTGCATCTTGAAGTAGCTTGGGTATTACCACCCGGTGTTCCTGGCTCTCAGCCAGAAAGTGGCTGAGAGCTAGAAGAGAGGGATCAATCCTCGAAGTACCAGTATCCGCTGTTGACCAGAGCGGCTAACATCGCCAGAAACGACGGGTCTTCCAGCGCATCACCAAACATTTCTGCTTTGAGAGTGATATTACTCGCCAGTGCTTCAAGAGCCGGACGGTGCGGGCTGTCAATTTTCTCGCCGTTGACGTAAATCTCATCGGCAATACGCAGCACGCGTAAGCCACCCAAACGAGTAATCGCGTCACCCTGTTTCAGCGCGTCGTAAATCTCATCAGGCTGATATGGCGGTTCTGGCGGAGCGACATCCAGTTCATGTCGTGACTGGGATACGAACTCACCGAACCAGGTTTTGAAGTGCTCAGGCTGATTGATCAGTTCAAGCATCATATTACGCAGGCTGTCCATTTCCTGTGGCAGAACATCCGCAGGATGCTGGCGCGCAGGCACATCAGGGTCGGTATAACGCTGGCTGCCCAGTTCACGTTGCAGCACATAATCGGCAAAACCACTGATCAGCTCGCGGCCACTTGGCGCGCGGAAACCGACAGAGTAGTTCATCGAGTTTTCCAGCGAGTAGCCTTCGTGTGGGAAACCTGGTGGGATATAGAGAATATCGCCCGGCTCCATCTCTTCGTCGATGATGGCATCGAACGGTTCAACTTGCAGCAAATCAGGATGCGGACAGTGCTGTTTCAGAGCGACTTTTTCCCCGACACGCCAGCGACGGCGGCCAACACCCTGAATGATAAATACGTCGTACTGGTCGTAATGCGGGCCAACGCCGCCGCCAGGCACCGAGAACGAAATCATTAAATCGTCAATTCGCCAGTCCGGCAGCGCGCGGAACGGGCGCATTAACCGCGCACTTTGTTCGTGCCAGTGGTTAACGGCCTGAACCAGTAAAGACCAGTTGTTTTCGCCCAGATGATCGTAGCTCTGGAATGGGCCGTGGCTGACTTGCCATCTGCCGTCGTTATGGCTGACCAGGCGGCTGTCCACCTCGTTTTCCATAGCAAGGCCTGCCAGTTCATCCGGGGAGATTGGGTCGATGAAGTTTTTGAAGCCACGTTTTAGAACCACCGGGCGTTTCTGCCAGTAGTTCGCGATGAAATCGGGCCAATTTAGGTCGAGTTGATAGTCCATATTATTATCCGGCAGGTGAAGGAGCCTGCCGAGGATTATAACGGATGGTGCTGCCGGTTACGGGAGTATTTTCAATCTTCTTCTCGGTCTGGACGCTGGCGCGCAAAAATCACTTCCATCCGTGTGCCGCCCAGTTCGCAGCTCGAGGCCTTGATTTGACCATCGTACTGTTCGACGATTTCGCGAGCGACCGATAAACCCACACCCTGGCCCGGCCGTAAGGTATCGGCACGTTGCCCACGGTCAAACACCAGGCTGCGTTTGCTTTCCGGGATGCCCGGGCCATCGTCATCAACAAATAAATGCAGCGTGTCGTCCAGTTGGCGGCCTGAAATCTCAACAAACTCAAGGCAGTATTTACAGGCGTTATCCAGCACGTTGCCCATCACTTCCATAAAGTCATTCTTCTCACCGACAAAGGTGATTTCCGGCGAGATATCCAGCGTGATATTCACGCCTTTACGCTGATACACTTTATTGAGCGCCGAACAGAGGCTGTCGAGTAATGGGGCGACGGAATGAAGCTCCCGGCTAAGTAACGGGCTGTCGCCACGCATACTGGCGCGATGCAAATAGTAGCCAATTTGCTGCGAAATACGGCTGATTTGCTCAAGCATTACCGGCTCCGCTTCTTCGATATTCTGTTTATTGGTTCGTAACGAACGCAGGGTGGTTTGCAGTACCGCCAACGGTGTTTTCAGGCTGTGGGTTAAATCCGTCAATGTGGTGCGGTATTTGTCATAGCGGTCGCGCTCGGTACGCAACAGGCGATTAAGATTGCGCACAAGGCTGGTCAACTCGCGAGTCGTTTCGGGGTTCAGGCTGTCGCGGTCATGTTTTTCAAGCTCGCGCACTTCTTTCGCCAGCGCTTCAATTGGGCGCAAACTCCAGCGCGCGGCGAACCAAAGCAACGGGATCACTAACAACAGGTTGGCGAGGAAAACGCAGGTAAACAGGCTCCACACCGTATACGAACGTTTTAATTCGATAGGAATGGTGTCGACAACCACAATGGTTAAGGCGGGCATTTTACCCATGGCTGGGTATTTGTTGACTGCAACTGAGTGGCTGACTTCATCGCTGTAATCGCCATCATAAAAATCTTTGAGTTGGTTCTGGAGCTTTTCATCGTTACCCAGCAAGGCGTGACTGGTATCAAAATTCGCGTCCAGATCGTGAAAACCATCGCTGACCAGCCACTCTTTCTTTATCTGTTGCACCACATGCGGCAAATCACGTTGAGCCCACATCAGGTTACCTTTTTCATCATAGATAAGGGCCATCGTCGGGGTTTTCAGATTAAGATTTTCAGGAATAACGACATTAATTTTACCGTTCTCGTAGGTTGAGAGGGTATAAAACAGGTTGCTCTCCCCGCGCAGTAAACGGAAAGTTGTTTTATCAAAACTGATGTTGTAACCCACCAGCGCCACTAAACCGTAGGCCAGTGACAGCACCATGACGACCACGGCGGTCGCCAGTAAAAAGCGAACCCGTAGCGATAACGGTAAAAAATGTCGGCTTAATTTCATGGTTAACGCAGGTCGAAACGGTAGCCCTGACCACGTACTGTGGTGATAGCTTCATGCTGATACTCAGCCAGAATCTTTTTGCGTAGGCGGCCCATCAGCACATCAATGGTGTGGCTTTCGCGCAGTTCGGCATCGGGGTAAAGCTGGAGCATTAATGAATCTTTGCTGACGACTTTGCCATGGTTGCGAATCAGCGTTTCCATAATGGTGTATTCGAACGCGGTCAGCTTGATGAGGTTGTCATTAATGAGCAGTTCGCGGCGTGACAAATCAACCTGGAAGGGGGGCAGAGAAATTACCTGTGAAGCCAGGCCACTGTTGCGGCGCATTAACACCTGCATGCGGGCAACCACTTCTTCAAGATGAAACGGTTTGGTCACGTAATCATCGGCACCGGCACCCAGCACTTCGACCTTATCCTGCCAGCCTTCACGCGCGGTAAGCACCAGAATAGGAATCGTCACGTCGTGACTGCGCCAGCGGCGAATCAGGCTCAGGCCATCTTCATCGGGCAGCCCTAAATCGACAATGGCAATATCGGGGGTATGTTCACTCAGGAAATAGTCTGCTTCTTTGGCATCTTCAGCGGCATCAACCTGATGGCCGGACTCACGCAACTGAACCTTGAGGTGGTGGCGTAACAGAGCATTATCTTCCACAACGAGTACACGCATTCGATTTCCCCAGTCTATAAATGGCATTGATAGTTTAACGCTAATTATGACGGGGAGGGGATAAACCTTGGGTAAACAGTTGGATTGGTGTTGAGTTTAGGACGCCCTCGGAAAATCCCCTCTCCAGGGGGAGAGGGTTAGGGTGAGGGCGTCCAGGCTTACAATTATTTCAACTCATCAACCATAGTAATAGCGCGGCCAATATAGTTAGCTGGCGTCAGCTCTTTCAGGCGAACTTTCTCTTCTTCTGGCAGTTCGAGGCTGTCGATAAACTGTTTCATGCCTTCAGCATCGACGCGTTTACCGCGAGTCAGCTCTTTCAGTTTCTCGTACGGCTTTTCAATTCCGTAACGGCGCATCACGGTTTGAATCGGCTCAGCCAGCACTTCCCAGTTGAGATCCAGCTCTGCCAGCAGACGGTCGCGGTTCACTTCCAGTTTACTCACACCTTTCAGGGTGGACTGGTAGGCAATCAGCGCGTAGCCAATGCCCACGCCCAGGTTACGCAGTACGGTGGAGTCAGTCAGGTCACGCTGCCAGCGGGAAACCGGTAGTTTGCTCGCCAGGTGTTGCAGCATTGCGTTGGACAAGCCCAGGTTGCCTTCGGAGTTTTCGAAGTCAATTGGGTTAACCTTGTGCGGCATGGTGGAAGAGCCGATTTCGCCTGCTATGGTTTTCTGCTTGAAGTGATTCAGGGCGATGTAACCCCAAACATCACGATCAAAGTCGATCAGAATGGTGTTGAAACGCGCGATGCAGTCGAATAATTCAGCGATGTAATCGTGTGGTTCGATCTGCGTGGTGTACGGGTTCCACTGGATGCCCAGAGAAGTCACGAACTCCTCGCTGAACTGGTGCCAGTCAACTTCCGGGTAAGCCACCATGTGCGCGTTATAGTTGCCGACCGCACCGTTGATTTTACCGAGGATGTCCACTTTCTCTAACTGACGGAACTGGCGCTCCATACGGTATGCCACGTTTGCCATCTCTTTACCCATGGTCGATGGGGTAGCAGGCTGGCCGTGGGTACGGGAAAGCAGTGGGATGTCGCGATACTGAACCGACAGGTCTTTCACCGCATCGATAACTTTACGCCAGTACGGCAGTACCACATCTTTGCGGGCTGTTTCCAGCATCAACGCATGGGACAGGTTGTTGATGTCTTCTGAAGTACAGGCGAAGTGGATAAATTCAGATACCGCATGCAGGGCAGGGATAGCCGCTACTTTTTCTTTCAGAAAGTACTCAACGGCTTTTACGTCGTGATTGGTGGTGCGTTCAATGGTTTTGATGCGTGCAGCATCTTCTACACTAAACTCAGCGACAATTTTATCAAGGTAACCGATTGCGTCTGCGTCAAAAGCAGGAACTTCCTTGATCGCTGTGTGCGTGGCCAGTTTTTGCAGCCAACGTACTTCGACTTGTACGCGAAATTTCAGCAGACCAAATTCGCTGAAAATAGCGCGCAGAGCGCTGACTTTGTCACCGTAACGTCCATCAACGGGGGATACGGCGGTCAGTGAGGATAATTCCATAAGTTACAACTCCAAAGAGGTTAACAATGAGCAAGAATTTGTTTGGCCTGAGCACACAGGCGACTACGAGAAAACATTAACTGCAAACGTCCACCGCCAACCTGGTGCCAGAGCACAGCGGCGCGAATACCGGCCAGCAACGAGGCGCGGACTTTGCTTTGTACCTGCGGGCTTTGCAGCACGGCAGGGGAACCGGTGACCTGAATCCGTGGGCCTAGTGGGCTGATGACATCAACATAAATACCCGCCATGGCGCTCAGCAGCGTATCGGACTCAAGATCAAAATGTTCAAGCTGACGTTGTAAGCCAGAAATACTGGAACCGAGCTTATCCATCGCGCCTTTGCTGCCGTGAAGTTTACGCTCCAGCACCATCAGGCTCAGGGTATAACGCGTTAATTCAGCGTTCATGCCCTGGCGATTGCTGGCGTTCAGCACGCCCAGCAAGGTTTCGAGGCCCAATTTCAGGTTGGCTTCATTTCCACCAAAAACGTCCAGCGTGGAGCCTGGGTTTTGGTCGATAACGCTGTTCAACGAAACATGCAGCGCATCGTTATCACAATGCCCCTGGTGAGCCAATTGCTGAACCAGACGGGCAGACTGGCAGATCCCTGCCAGCGCGATAGTGATGTCATAGTAATTTTTGGCCACGAAGGTATTCGTCCTTGTTTGCGATGTTTGCGATTAAACTTTGCGATTAAACAACAAGCGGCAGACGCTGCTCAATAACACCACCACCGAGGCACACTTCACCGAGATAGAACACGGCTGACTGGCCTGGGGTGACGGCGGCAACGGGCTCGTCAAAACGCACTTCAATACGATCCGCATCAAGCGGCGTAATGGTGCAAGGAAGATCGGTCTGGCGATAACGCGTTTTTACTGTGCATTTCAACGGCTCGGTCAGCGTTTCGCGGTCGACCCAATGAAGTTGCTGCGCAATCAAGCCAACGGACATCAGTCGTGGATGCTCACTACCTTGTGCAACCACCAGAATATTGTTCTCAACGTCTTTATCGACCACATACCACGGATCTTCGCTACCTTCTTTGGTGCCACCGATACCCAGACCTTTACGCTGTCCCAGCGTGTGGTACATCAACCCCTGATGCTCACCAATAGCTTCACCATCAACGGTGATGATTTTACCCGGCTGTGCAGGCAGGTAACGGCCGAGGAATTCGCGGAATTTGCGCTCGCCAATAAAGCAGATACCGGTAGAGTCTTTTTTCTTCGCGGTGATCAAGTCTAACTCTTCCGCAATACGGCGCACTTCTGGCTTTTCCAGTTCGCCGACCGGGAACAGGCTTTGCGCAATTTGTTCATGGCCAAGTGTATAGAGGAAGTAGCTTTGATCTTTATTGCTGTCTAAACCGCGCAGCAGGCGGCTTTTTCCGTCCACGTCTTCGCGACGCACGTAGTGACCGGTGGCGATGTAGTCGGCACCTAAATCTTCAGCGGCAAATTCGAGGAAGGCTTTAAATTTGATTTCTTTGTTGCACAGAATATCCGGGTTGGGTGTGCGCCCGGCTTTGTACTCTTCCAGGAAGTGTTCAAACACGTTATCCCAGTATTCTGCGGCAAAGTTTACGGTGTGCAGTTCAATGCCGAGTTTGTCACAAACGGCTTGTGCGTCTGCTAAATCAGCGGCTGCGGTGCAGTACTCCTCGCCATCGTCCTCTTCCCAGTTCTTCATGAACAGGCCTTCCACCTTGTAACCCTGTTGTTGTAACAAGTAAGCGGAAACGGAGGAATCGACACCGCCGGACATCCCGACGATCACTTTTTTCTGGCTGTTATCAGACATGGAGTCACTCACGACATTGAACTTAAAGGCGGCGTATTCTAGCACGCATCACCGGGCCTGGCACCCTTAACTAAAGGGCCAATTAAATGCACCCAGCATGCTGAGCGGATAACGTTCAGCGCGTTGATAGCAGCGAATACTCTCAGCGACTAAAGGTGAGCGTAAATTTTCAGCGTTAACAATTTGTTGCGGATCCAGCCATAAACAACGATCGATGTCGCTGTCATGCGGCGAGGTAGGGAGTTGTTCTTCAAGATCGATGGCAAACAGAAATCGCAGAAAAGGAGTGTTATCCGGGGCTATCCATTGGTGCATGCGGATAAACGTTTGCGGTTGCGCAGAAATACCGGTTTCTTCATATAATTCGCGCGTAGCGGCTTCAACCAGTGTTTCGTCAGCTTCCAGATGCCCGGCAGGCTGATTCCACGTGGCTTTGCCATTGATTGTTTCTTCAACAACTAAAAATTTCCCCTGCGCCTGAACGACGCAAGCGACGGTAACGTGTGGTTTAAACATCGTTATTCTCCCTGTCTCAAATTCATTAGCATGATCATTTTAAAGTGATCTGGATCACATTTTTACCTTGTGCCATATACTCGTGAGGTTTGGCACTTTCCACGAGGGTACTTCGATGCAACTTACCACGCGCATTATGCCGCAGAGCAAACGTATCGCTTTAGTGGCACACGATCCTTGCAAACCTGACCTTCTCAACTGGGCCGTTGATAACCAAATGGCGCTCAGCAACCATATCATTTATGCAACCGGTACCACGGGGAACCTGTTGCAATCCCACACTCGTTTGTCCGTTCTGGCATTAATGAGCGGTTCAATTGGCGGCGATCAACAGCTTGGTTACTTGATTGCCTCGGGCCAGATTGATGTGCTTATCTTCTTCTGGGACCCGCTGAGTGCCGTGCCCCATCACTCTGATGTAAAAGCGTTAATGCGGCTGGCAACGGCCTGGAATATACCGATTGCCAGCAATGCCTGTAGCGCGAACTTCCTGATTCATTCATCTTTATTTGAACAAGCTCTGGAAATTACCGTCCCGGATGGTGATGCTTTCCTCAGCAGCCGGGTTTCTCACGTTACGCAACATGGTGTTAATACGCAGCAGCTTTTATAGCGAATCCAGCGGAATCTCCCGCCATTCACCCGGTGCCAAACCGGCAAGCTCAAGATTGCCCATAGAAAAACGTATCAGGCGTAGCGTTGGATAACCGACATGCGCCGTCATCCTTCGCACCTGTCTGTTTCGCCCTTCGTATAAGGTGATTTTCAACCAACTTGTTGGAATCGCTTTACGCTCACGAATAGGCGGATTTCTCGCCCATATCCACTCCGGCTCGCAAACCAGTTCAGCGCCAGCGGGCAGGGTAGGACCGTCGTTTAGCGTGATTCCGTTACGCAGTGATTCCAGTGCTTCTTCCGTAGGCAAACCTTCAACCTGCACGAAATAAATCTTACCGGTGCGTTTGCCTGGCTGAGTCAGTTGCGCCTGTAATGCGCCATCGTTGGTTAATACCAGCAAACCTTCGCTATCGCGATCTAAACGACCTGCCGCGTAAATTCCTTGTAATGGTATGTAATCTTTCAGCGTGCTGCGACCCGCTTCATCGGTAAATTGCGGTAGCACATCGTAGGGTTTATTGAAGATAACCAGCCGCTTCGGCCCACTTGTTGCGGGCTTTTTGACTGGGCGTCGCGTGCTGAATCGTTTAACTGTTGGATTTCTAAAAGAAGTTTTATTCATAGTGTTTTCAGACGTCAGGGATTAACGCATTATAACGGAAATCACCAGTGATTGGCGCGGGCCTGATATTCAAGTAGTATTGACACGCACATTACAAATCATTAACAAAAAGAAGCGCTCGAAGGAGAAGGTTAATGGAAAGCAAAGTAGTTGTTCCGGCGGAAGGTAAAAAGATCACCCTGCAAGATGGCAAACTGAATGTTCCTCACAACCCAATCATTCCTTTCATTGAAGGTGATGGTATCGGTGTGGACGTGACGCCAGCGATGATTAAGGTGGTTGATGCTGCCGTGCAGAAGGCCTACAAAGGCGAGCGGAAAATTTCCTGGATGGAAATCTATACCGGCGAAAAATCTACCCAACTTTATGGCCAGGATGTCTGGCTGCCAGAAGAAACTCTGGACCTGATTCGTGATTACCGCGTGGCGATTAAAGGGCCACTGACCACGCCAGTTGGCGGCGGCATTCGTTCCCTGAACGTTGCTCTGCGTCAGCAGCTTGACCTGTACGTGTGCCTGCGCCCGGTGCGTTACTACCAGGGCACTCCTAGCCCGGTTAAACACCCAGAGCTGACCAACATGGTTATCTTCCGTGAAAACTCAGAAGATATTTATGCCGGTATCGAGTGGAAGGCTGACAGCGCTGAAGCTGAAAAAGTCATCAAATTCCTGCGTGATGAAATGGGCGTAACGAAAATTCGTTTCCCTGAACATTGCGGTATCGGCATCAAGCCGTGCTCAGAAGAAGGCACCAAACGCCTGGTTCGTGCAGCCATCGAATACGCAATCACCAACGACCGTGATTCTGTGACCCTGGTTCACAAAGGCAACATCATGAAATTCACCGAAGGTGCTTTCAAAGACTGGGGCTACCAACTGGCGCGTGAAGAGTTCGGCGGCGAACTGATTGATGGCGGCCCATGGGTGAAACTGAAAAACCCTAACACCGGCAAAGAAATCGTTGTAAAAGACGTGATCGCCGATGCGTTCCTGCAACAGATCCTGCTGCGCCCTGCTGAATATGATGTTATCGCTTGTATGAACCTGAACGGTGACTACATCTCCGACGCCCTGGCAGCTCAGGTTGGCGGTATCGGTATCGCACCAGGTGCAAACATCGGTGACGAATGCGCACTGTTCGAAGCGACCCACGGCACTGCACCAAAGTATGCTGGCCAGGATAAAGTGAACCCAGGTTCTATCATCCTTTCCGCAGAAATGATGCTGCGTCATATGGAATGGTTCGAAGCGGCTGACTTAATTGTTAAAGGTATGGAAGGCGCGATTAACGCGAAAACCGTAACTTACGATTTCGAACGCCTGATGGATGGCGCTAAGCTGCTGAAATGTTCAGAGTTTGGCGATGCAATGATCAAGCATATGTAATTAGCGATTTCGCTGATTTCGAAGCGGGAGCCTGGTGCTCCCGTTTTTTATGGTCACTCTGAAAAGCTCTCTGCAAAACTCTTCTGCAAAACTGGGTGAAATTTGTACTGGTTAAATAGCTAAAACAATCCAGTCTTTTCCTCGATCATCGTTATACCGATCAGTCATTGCCTGATTTTTATGGCCCAATAATTTTTGTGTGTCGATTCCTTGTGCCCGGTAAAGTCGTTCTGATAAGGATCGTTGTTCATGGAAGGTGGGGGGCGTTCCTTCTTTCCATTTCAGACCACTGTTATCCCTGACGCGAGAAAAAGAAGTGGTTATCGATGCAGTTGAAACTGGTCCGCCACGCTTAGCTTTCCCTGTTGTGTGATGAATATGCAAAATATGCGGACTGATAATCATGTCACGGCATCTGGCTATCACTTCGCGCAGCGTTATATCCAGTTCGTTGCAGCGTAAAGAAAGGGGGATTGCTAGTTTCATCCCTGTTTTCTCCTGTTCTACATGCAGGTGATCATCCCAGATATCTGAAAACCTCATCCGAGAAATATCCCCCAGGCGTTGCCCTGTTACGACGGCAAGCAGCATAGAATTCTGTACATAGTTTTGACTGTTTTCGGCGGTGTTGAATATTATCCGCCACTCATCAATGCTAAACCTCTCACGCTGAACTTTATTGATTGGTTTTCTTGTGGCCAGCGCCGGGTTATAACCCGGTTCGACCTCACCGGCATGCTGAGCTTCTTTATAAACATCGACCAGAACCATTCGAACAATCTGGGCCATACGCCGTTGTCCGCGAATTTTATACTCTTCAATAATGGTCGCGATATCTCGAGCACCAACTGACTGCAATTCCATTGAGCCGCATTCTCGGCGGAATACTTCTACGGGCGCTGATTTTTGTTTAAAGGTGTTGAGTTTAATTTCTCCAGCACTCAGCCTTTCGTTTTGAAATTTCATGTAGCTATCGAGCCAACTGGTTACCGTGATTGAAAGTCCGAGTTTAGTGCTGATTTTTTCGCGTATAGAGAACAGTTGCTTCATCTTTTGCTCAGCCAAGCGAGTGTTGGCTTCGATGGCAATACCTCTAGCTTCCTCTTCGTTATCACCTAAACCGTGAAATTTTCCGGTTACAGGATGCTTATAACGCCAGTAAACTTTTTTGGTTCTGGCGTCGGTGTAGCAGGACAGACCGGGGATATTCACGTTGTATTTAGCTGCTCTGCAGCTTACATCACCCATGTTGCGTAAAGGACAGGCTGCGTCATTTTATTATGGACATCCCCAGGGAGAGGAGCGTCTGGTGAACAAAGTATTTGGGATTTAGGTCTTTTTTTCAATGAGAACACCTGGTTTGCGATCCTGTTTGCAACAGAGCCAGTTACAGTACGCCCAGCTTTTGGTGTTGACAGTCACAACACTCCACTCCCGGTCAGCCAAAAGTAGCCACTCATGGCTGACTGAGAAGCGGCATGGCAAACACAGTCGTTCTTATTAAATCACCCGTTAGACTGAGGCACCGCCGTCCACGACCAGATCCTGGCCGACTGTGTAGGCGGCTCCGTCGGAGCACAACCAAAGTACGGCAGAAGAAACTTCGTCCAGGCTTGCGACACGCCTGGACGGATTGGTCGCTGCGACGCGCGTATCGCGTGCCGCTTTGTCTTCTCCCACGCGGTAAGACATCGATGTATCAACAGGGCCGGGGCTGACACTGTTAATACGGATACCATGACTAATAGCTTCCAGCGCTGCGGTTCGCGTGAGGACGGTCACTGCCGCTTTGGAGGCGGCATAGGCACCTGTTCCTGGTCGAGTGAGGTGATAACCGACATTCGAGGCAATGTTGATAATGACGCCGTTACCGCCTTGATGCTTCATTGCGAGGATTTCATGCTTCAGACATAGCCATGTACCGACAGTATTGGTTGTCAGGATTTTCTGGAAGGTATCAAGCTCTGTCTCGTCAATGGTACCGGCACTAAACATACCTGCGCCGTTGACCGCGATGTCCAGTCGCTCGCGGCCAGCGAGCGCTTTATCCAGAAGTGTCTGCACGCTCACTTCATTCGTGATATCAGCTTCTACCGCCAAATAGCTTCCTCCCTTACGCTCGATTTCCACGCCGGTTTGCTGAAGTTCGGCGATACGCCGACCAACCAGTACCACGCGGGCGCCTTCCGCCGCTAAAGCAATGGCAACATGTCGACCGATACCAGAACCGGCTCCAGTGACCAGGGCATTTTTTCCGTTGAGAGAACCTGTGTTCATTTGTACTCCTTTGTCATCACGTTTTTGAAAAATACCGGGCAACAATTTGCCGGTGTGGGTAGGTAAAAAGTCATCTTGTTGAGTCTCGCGGTCCTAATCTAAAACCGTGCTCTTTGGCAAGCCAGACCACGACAAGAGCGGCCAGCAGTAAGGCCAACAATATCCATGGAAAAGATGCAACGCCGTTCGTTACGAGCAATAGTCCGCCAACTAAACCGCCGCCAGCGATAGCCAGATTCCAGGCCGTCACTACCATCGACTGCGCAACATCAGAATTCTCTCCAGCCGTATCGGCTGAAGCCGTCTGTAATAATGTCGGCGCACCACCAAAAGTCAGCCCCCAAACAGCAACGCTAAGGTAAACTACGATCGGCACCGTGCCGCCGATCTGGAGTACCGCAGCGACGAGAGCAAATGTGCCTAAGCTGGTCATCACCAGTAAGCGTAGCCATCGATTGACCAACAAGCCCACGACCCAAATCCCAAGCAACGAGGCGATGCCAAACACCAGCAGTACAACATCCACTCGACTGGAAAGTCCGGCGGATGCCAGGAAGGGTACGATATAGGTGTAGAGAATGTTGTGCGCCAGCATCCAAGCCAGAATCACAATCAGCACTGGACGCATGCCCGGGGTTGTGAAGACCTCGCGCACTGGCATGCGTTGGCCTGCTTCTTGCCCCGGATAGTCAGGTACTTTGAGCAGTACCCAAAACACCAGCGCTAACGTCAGTCCCGAGATAATCCCGAAGGTGCTGCGCCAACCAACCATCGTTCCAACCGAGGTCCCTAAAGGCATACCCAACGACAGCGCCAAAGGCACTCCTACCATCGCTATCGCCATGGCCTGTCCTTGCAAGGGGGCACTCACCATGCGTCGTGCATATCCAGCCAGCAACCCCCACGCCAGCCCTGCCGCGACACCCGCCAGGAAACGTGCGATTAATGTCAATGGATAGCTGGTTGATAGCGCGGTAATAGTGTTGAAAATGAGAAACCCGATGATCGCCAGCAGCAAAACTGACCGTCTACGCCAGCCTCTGGTTGCGGCAGTCAACGGGATGGCTGTCAGAAGTGAGCCGAGGGAGAAGACGGTCATGAGTTGCCCCCCCATGGCATCTGATACGTGTAGCCCCTCACTTATCTGTGGTAGTAAGCCAGCCGGAAGGATTTCGGTCAGCATAGCCACGAAGCCGGTCATTGCCAGAGCGAGCAAACCCGCACGGGGAAGCGTTTCGGCTGTAGGAGTGCAAACGATGCCCGGCACTGGCGATGAAACCGTTTTATTCATTGTCGATCTCTTATGCACATTTATATCGATTGGTATAAATATAATGATATTCGTCCCGGCTGGTCAATCACTTTTGTATCGGTTAGTATTTAAGTCTCCTGTCTTAGAAAGAAACTTCCATGGCAAAAATGGGGCGCCCCCGCAACTTCGATCGAGATGAAGCGATCAATCAGGCCATGCTTCTTTTTTGGGAACACGGCTACGAATCCACCACGCTCACCCTGCTTAAGGAGGGGATGGGGGGAATTTCCGCGCCGAGTTTTTATGCGGCCTTCGGCTCGAAGGAGTTGTTGTTCCAGGAAGTGGTGGGGCGTTATATCGGGATGTATGGGCAGGTTGTTGCCAGCCTTTGGGATGAATCGTTGCCACCGAAAGAGGCCATTGAGCAATCATTGCGGCGTTCGGCAAGGATGCAGACAGACCGCAGCCACCCTCTGGGTTGCCTGCTGGTGCTTTCAGCCAGCACCTGTTCACCAGAAAATAGACATATCCAGAAAGCGATGGCTAACGAGCGCTCCAGGTCACGAGCGGGTCTGAACGCTTGCGTGCAGCGCGCCATCACTGCGGGCGAGTTGGCTCCTGCAACTGATCCGGCCGTGCTTGGCGCGGTGTTCTATACCTTCCTGACCGGGATTTCCATGCAGGCACGGGATGGCGTGCCGCTTTCCCAGCTGAATGCGGCTATCAGCCAGGTTATGCGCGTGTGGGATAGCTGCGCGTCGGATGTTTGTGACGTCGCACGTTAACCGTTGTCGCTGCCTGAGCTTGTTTGGGTATCCAGGGGAGCCTCTCAAATGTTAAATCTGATCAATGTATTCTCTTTCGTACAGGTGGTGAACCATGAGGGTTTTACTGCCGCAGCTAAGGTTCTACATATATCAAAGTCAACGTTAAGTCTGCGTGTTCAACAGCTTGAGAGTGAGCTTGGGGTGCAGTTGCTTAACCGAAACTCACGAAAGCTTGGACTCACCAATGTAGGTGGTGAGTTCTATCATCACGCGCAGTCCTTGCTTCGGGAGGTTGAGGCGGCAGAAAATGTGGGCCGTCAACGACAATCGGAACCCAGTGGTACCATTCGGATCACATCGTCCGTAACAGTGGCGCAGTTTGCGTTACGCACAGTACTTCCCGGTTTTATGGACAAATTTCCGAAAGTCAGTATTGAACATCATGCTACAGATATCATTACAGATATCATTGGTGAGGGGTATGATCTGGCCATTCGTGGTCATTCGGGGCCTCTTCCTGATTCATCGCTGATACAACGTCCCCTGGTGAAGGTTTCCTGGCATTTATTTGCTTCTGAGAGCTACCTAACGCAGAAAGGGACACCACAACATCCCGATGATCTTTTGACTCACAATGCCATCGCTTTTGGCCGCGGCACGGCTCAGCGTTGGTCACTACGACACCAGGACGGATCAATGGTTATCGTGCCTTATACCGCGCGCGTTGTGAGCAACAACATGGTTGCGCTTAAACAGTTCGCTGAAGCGGGTTTGGGGTTGGTCGCCCTGCCGGATTATGTGTGCCGTGAAGATATGGCTGAAGGCAGGTTGGCCCGCGTATTACCGCTATGGTGTGCAGGTGATTCACAACTGACAGCCGTGGCTCCTGTTCAGCAGGGGTGGTTGTCATCGGTTCGCGAGTTATTAGATTATTTGGTTGATGCGTTACCTCATGCCCTCGCCAGTCGCAGGGACCCCATTTAATGGGGCCTGTTACTCGATCAACACGGTTTATAGACAACAGTACCGAACTTACCAGCGTGAAAATCATTCACCGCTTTCTCAAGTGAAGTTTCGCTTTCGAAGACAAATGGGCCGCGGGCAATTACCGGTTCATCGATCCGTTCAGCAGACAAAATAACACAATGAGCACCTTCACTTCCCTTCAGCTTGATAGTGCCACCCTGGTCATCGGCACTGATGCAGACCGCCTGATCTACTCCAATTTCACGGCTGTTATCAATTGTGATATGCCCCTTAATCACATGAATCCACGCATTCCATTTACCCGGCATAGGCACTTCAATATCGACATTCTTTTTTTGAAATTGTACGTCAAGCATCAGTATTGGACGGGGAGCCCGGGTTAAAGAACGATGTCCCTGAAAGTCCCCGGCTACGACACGCACTCGACTCCCTTCGTTTTCGATGATCGGCATCTTATCGCTGCTGATGTGGAAGGAATCTGCGGGCAAATTTTTCTGTGCTGCCGGTAAATTGACAAAAATTTGCAGGGCATGAATATGGGATTGCGTTCCAACAGGAATCTGTGTGTGCATAATTCCCCGACCAGCCATGGTCCAGTGGAGGTCACCTGCACCAAATATCGCATTATTGCCAAGAGAATCCTGGCTCACCATCGTGCCTTTCGTATCTTCAAAAACCAGCGTTACGGCAGAGAAACCTGCGTGTGGGTGAACATCAAACGTAGGTTCCCACATGTGAAAATGATCAACCATAACAAAAGGTGACATCATTGCAGCAGGGAACAAATCATGTCGAAATTGGGTGATGGTGCACCCTGTACCTACCGGGTGCGTCGTTGCCGTAATGACATTTGATAGTTGAGTGCTCATTTAAACTCCTGTGCTTATTTTTGATTCTTAGGCTGAGGCATAATCCGAATGCGATGAACAATGCACCGACAACTTACTGAGCGAAGGTTTTAGATTAAATGTTGAGATTTATTGCTCCGTAAAATGAAAGCGAGTTGAGAACTGAATAGTACGTATCCACTCATTATTTTAGAAGCCAGTAAATGTATGACGCTGTGTTTAATAAAACAGGACAAAGACAACAGGTGTATTGTGTCTGACGCGGATAGCCTGAGTTTAACTGACACTCCTTCCTGAATTCCGGACCATTCACTTTTAGAGACCTTCCGACAAACTGATTTTGTGCGTGCGAGGCTAATTTCCGCTGATCGCTCGCAGCTGACAGCCCTTATTAATGGTCAATATTACTGATCAAATCCTTACTCTGATTTTTCACATTACCCACAGCTCGAGTTACAGGATGCCAGGTAAATTCATCTGATGGCACAGCTGTATCAAGCGCAAGTTCGCTGGCCTGTGCCGCTGTTGTTTCAGGATTCATCCATTCCAGTGCAGCTTCTGGTGTAAATACCAGCGGCCTGCGGTCGTGAATATCGACCAGACCTTTATCGGCCGCCGCAGTCACAATCAAAAATCCCTCTGCTTCATCCCCTGAATCAAACGGCTGTTTGCCAATCGCGGCAAAGTAGAGCGGCTTCCTATCTTTCCTGTAGATGTAATACGGCAGCTTTTTGTCCCCTTCCTTTTTCCATGCTTAATTTACAATCCCTGGTAGAGCTTCTCTCAAAATCTCCAACTCTTTTTTGTTTGCTTTAATCCAAAGTTTTTTCAAGTTTGGCATCGAAGCCAAGACATCTACTGTTTCTTCAGCCTTAATTACATTCGTTTCAACTAGATATAACGCAAAAATATTTCTATTTCCACGTAACTCGCTAATACTGGACAACTGTGGGTTCCCACTGAGATCTAGAATTCTTACGCTATCAAGCATTGTAATGATAGGGCCAACATCTAATTTCTGACATTTATTTAAAGATAAATAGCTTAAGCCCTGGATATTCCCGGTAATCTCAGAGAGTTTTCTTGCATGGGTCACACTTAATGACTCTACTGAATTCGAACATAAATCTATTGACTCCAATGAACGAACGATGGAGCAGTTCAATGAAATAGCCACATCTACTCTTACATTATTTATTTTAGAGTTG
>NZ_JAHWLU010000090.1:0-20927 GCF_022134725.1 Buttiauxella sp. S19-1 | reverse complement strand
CACTTATTATTAGTAAGGCGATTTATATTCCGCCACATTTTTAAAAATGATACATTACAGAATAACAACCGTATCTAAAGTAGATAAATCACATCTAAGCAAATCAATAAAACCCATTTCATCACAACCATGCAGAGGGTTTATTGCAGCCAATAAATAACAGACAATAACAACCTTTATATCACGATCGTAAGAACCATAATTCCTGAGACAACATACGTATGAAATATATTTATAAAGCAGTATCCCGCGAAGGGCTGGGTTTAATTATTGTTGCTTCGCTGTGTAGCACCGCAGCACACGCAGTCACCGTCAATGGCACGAAAACTGTTGCCGACCTTCCGGCAAATCCGGATGCATTATATGTAGGCGAAAGCGGTACAGGTTCTCTGCTGATTAAACAAGGCGAGACAGTTGTCGCAGGGCAAGACACGGGCGGTGATACTGGTTCCGTCCTCGGCTATAGCAGAGGTGATAGCGGAACAGTAACGGTCAATGGTGGCACCTGGTACGATAGTGTGACTTCCGCCAATGCCCCGTCAGGCCGCGGAACCACCGCAGTAGGTGGCGGAGGCGTAGGTACACTGAATATTAATAATGGTGGCAAAATGTACACCATGTTTATTAATGTCGGGCAAAACAGAGGGGGTACAGGTGTCGTTAATGTCGATGGTGCCAATTCCCATATATTTGCGACTGCCGACTCAGGTTCCGGGATCACCGTCGGAACCAGTGGCACAGGGACAGTAAACATTACTAACGGAGGTAAAATCACTTCCACCTCCGGGACTTCTATTGGTTACAACGCTGACTCTAACGGTACAGTGAACATCAGCGGCAGCGGTTCAAACTGGACGGTTACCGATGGCCCAATGCGCGTGGGAGCCAGCGGTGTGGGTACGTTAAATATCTCGGCTGATGGTTCATTGAACAGCGATGGCGGGGAAATTGCCTCAGGGAGCGGATCTTTCGGTACCGCTTCCATAAGCGGCCCTGGCTCAACATGGAACGTCGGAACAAACAACACACTCTCGATTGGTTTTACATCTACCGATGCCAGTGTGACACAAAGCACGGGCACGTTGATTGTTGAAAACCAAGGTAAAATGGTTGCCGAAGGCGGCATCAACGTGGCTGGCGACGGAAGTAAGATCTACGTCGGTGCGAAGGAAGGTTCAACAGCGACTGCGCCAGGCACACTGGAAACACCAACAATTGATTTGCGCAATGCCAACAATGCGCTGGTGTTTAATCATTCTGACACTTCAGGAAATTACCTGTTCTCACCGGTCGTGTCAGGCAATGGCTCAGTGACCAACTTAAACGGCACAACCGTGCTGACTGGCGCGAATACCTACACCGGTGGCACCACCATCAGCGGCGGCACTCTGCAACTGGGTAATGGCACTACGGCGGGGTCACTGGTTGGTGATGTCCTCAACAACAGCGAATTTGTCATCAATAACCCAGCGGAAACCACACTGTCTGGTGTGATTTCCGGCACAGGTTCGATGACTCAACAAGGTGCTGGCACCACCATTTTAACCGCCCAAAATACCTACACCGGCAAAACTATCGTCAATGCAGGCTCTCTGCGTACTGATGTAGTTAATAGCATTGCTACCAGCAATGAAGTCAACGTCAATGGCGGTGTGCTTGATCTGAACGGCAATAACCAACTGGTGAATCGCCTTGGCGGCACCGGTGGCCAGGTTCAGCTTAACGGCGCAACGCTGACAACCCATAACGCGACGACCGCGGACAATTCCACCTACGCCGGTGACATTGTCGATGGCACCTCAAAAGGCAGCCTGACCAAAACCGGTGACGGTTCCCTGACGCTGACCGGTAAAACAGGCTGGACAGGTGACACCCATATCGATGGCGGCGAGTTAGTGCTTGATGGCAGCAACGGCGGCGCACAGCTAGTCAGTAATATCATCGCCAAAGACAACACTGCGCTTTCTCTGCGTAACGGTGCAAATCTGACCGGCTGGATTGACCCAACCGACGTCAACATCGATAAATCCAGTAGCTGGGATATGACTGCGGATTCCGTAGTCGACGATGTTAACCTCGCCGGGACTATCCGTTATGCCGCGCCAACGACCTCGCCAATGACAAGCGGGCACACCCTGACCGCCAATAACTGGAATGGCCAGGACGGTACTCTGGTGATGAACACTGTTTTGGGTGATGACGCTTCCGTAACCGACAAACTGCTGGTCAACGGTAATACCAGCGGCAACACTTTTATGCAGATCAACAATGTCGGTGGGCACGGAGCGAAGACGGTTGAAGGCATCGAAGTTGTTGATGTCAAAGGCCAGTCTGACGGTACCTTCACCAAATCAGGGCGTATTGTTGCCGGCGCGTATGATTACAGCCTGGTGAAAAAAGGCGCTAACTGGTATCTGACAAGTCTGGATACCACACCGCCAACCGAGCCTGCGCCGGGTGTGCCACCAGCACAACCGCCACTGACTTCACCTGACCGGTCAGCACCAGCACCAACGCCAACACCAACGCCGTCAGAATCAGGTCAGCAAGGCACACCGACTGTTCGCCCGGAATCAGCCAGCTATACCGCTAACCTGGCGGCAGCTAACACCATGTTTGTGACCCGACTGCATGACCGTTTAGGGGAAACTCAATATACCGATGCGCTGACCGGCGAGCAGAAAGTCACCAGCCTGTGGTTACGTCAGGTTGGCGGGCATAACAACTGGAGAGACAGCAGCGGTCAGCTCAAAACCCAAAGCAACCGTTACGTGGTGCAACTGGGCGGCGATCTGGCACAGTGGAGCGGCGACGGCCTGCAACGTCTGCACCTTGGGGCGATGGGCGGTTACGGCAACAACAGCAGCAACAGCCACTCCAGTGTTACCGGTTATCATTCCAAAGGTTCTGTGGATGGTTACAGCGCCGGGCTTTACGCCACCTGGTATGAAAATGACGAAACACATCAGGGTACTTATGTGGATAGCTGGGCGCAGTACGGCTGGTTCAACAACGATGTGAAAGGCCAGGATATTCAGGGCGAGTCCTACAAATCAAGCGGTATCACCGCTTCCATTGAGCTGGGTTACACCCACAAACTGGGCGAGTACACCGGCAGCCAGGGTTCGCTGAATGAGTGGTATATCCAGCCTCAGGCACAGGCTATCTGGATGGGTGTTAAGGCAGACGACCACCGTGAAAGTAACGGCACACGCATCAACGGTGAAGGTGACGACAATATCCAGACTCGTCTGGGTGTGCGCACTTACCTGAAAGGCCACAGCAAAGTGGATGACGGTAAAAACCGCACCTTCCAGCCGTTTGTGGAAGTTAACTGGATCCATAACACTCAGGACTTCGGCACCCGCATGGATGGCGAGAGCGTTTATCAGAGTGGCGCACGCGATATCGGGGAAATTAAAACCGGTGTTGAGGGGCAGCTGAATAACAATCTGAATCTGTGGGGTAATGTCGGCGTTCAGGTCGGCGATAAAGGCTATAACGACGCCGCCGCAATGGTTGGGGTAAAGTACAGCTTCTAAATTAAATTTTGAGCGGGGTTTCCCCCGCTCATTTTTTTATTATTTTACCAGACCCATACTCTGTGGCAGCGCCATAGAGATAGCCGGTAAATACGTCACCATCATCAGAACAATCGCAATCACCGCGAAGAACGGCAGCAACGGTTTAATCACGCGCTCAATCTTAATATCCCCGACTTTACAGCCGGTAAATAAGATTGGCCCTACCGGTGGTGTAATCGTGCCGAGCGACAAGTTAAACACCATCATGATACCGAACTGCACCGGGTCCATGCCAAACTGCATGCAGATTGGCAGGAAGATTGGGGTGAAGATTAATACCGCAGGCGTTGGGTCCATAAAGGTACCCACCAGCAGCAATACCACATTCATAATCAGCAGAATAACAACAAAGCTGTCAGTCGCAGAAAGTAGGCCGGAAGCAATCAGCGCAGGGATTTTGGTAAACGCCATCACCCACGACATGATAGAAGACGCCGCCAGCATGAAAATAACAATCGCGGTCATTTTCGCGGTCGCGAGGAATATCTGCGGCAAATCGTCCAGTTTGATGTTGCGATAAATAATGCCGAGCACCAGCGAATAAACCACCGCAATTGCCGACGCTTCAGTCGCGGTAAATACGCCGCCCAGAATGCCGCCAATCACCACAACAATCATCATCAGGCTTGGAATCGCATCAAACAGAATACGCAGCGTCTGGCCTTTGTCAGCTGAACGGTCAGCCACATAACCGCGACGTTTAGCAATTATCCCGGCGACAATCATCACGCCTAAGCCCCAGAGAATACCCGGCACGTAACCGGCCATAAACAGCGCAGAAATTGATACGCTACCCGCAACCGTTGCGTAAACAATCAGTGAGTTGCTTGGCGGGATCAGCATACCGGTTGGTGCAGAAGCGATATTCACCGCGGCACTAAACGCGGGATCGTAGTTCTCTTTTTTCTGAATCGGCGACATGATGCCGCCCACTGCCGCCGCCGAGGCCACGCCAGAACCGCTGATGGAACCAAACAGCATGTTGGCGACCACGTTGGTTTGTGCCAGAGGGCCAGGCAGGAAATTACTGACCATTTTTGCGCAGTTAATTAAACGAATGGCTATCCCGCCATTGTTCATTAAATTCCCCGCCAATATAAAGAAAGGAATGGCTAATAAGGCAAAGGAGTCGAGGCCAACAAAAACACGCTGAGCAGAAGTTAATATCGCACCATCGAACGGCAGAATAAGTAACATCGCTGCAAAAGAAGAAATGCCGATACTGATACTAATTGGCGCACCCGCCATCAGCAAAATTAACACACCGCTAAACATTACTAGCGCAACAACAATCGCAATATCCATGTCGACACCTAATCAATCTTGTTTCGAAGAGAACTTTCTGAACAGCCCATATTGGTTATACAGGCAATAGAACAGCGTCAATGCGCCGCTTAGCGGGATCGCAATGTAGATAATGCCGATAGGAATTTGTAAGGCGGAATCAAGCTGTGCCATCTGGCGGTTCATACCGATATACCCACCAATAGTCAGCACCAGCAATGCAAATACAGAAGTGGCAAGCTCACCCAATATTTCCAGTGAAAGGCGGAATTTACGCGGCATTTTGTCGCGCATAAAAGTAATCGCCATATGCTCGCGCAGGCCAAAAACATAAGCCCCACCAATCAGTACCAGCCAGATAAACAAATAACGCGCCAGCACTTCGCTAACCGCACTCGGGCTATTAAATAAATAACGGGAGGCCACCTGCCAGGTCACCAGCAAGGTCATTAAACCGACAATCAGAATACACAGTGAGGACGCAACTTTATCAACGGCCTGTTTTACTCGCGTCAGCTGCGAATAAAAACCAGATGTGGACATGGGGGCGGGTTGAGCAACTTTCATTTTAATCTCCAAGGGGGATGAAAACATCCCCCTAAACTTCTCTACTCAAGCGACTTCAGGATGGGTAATTACTTGGCCAGCTCACGAATTTTTTCGTACAACGCTTTTTGTTCAGGCGTGGTTAACATCGCAGATTGCAGTGGCTTGCAGCTTTCCTGGAAAGGCTTGATATCCACTTCGGTAAAGGTTGCACCCTTATCTTTTGCAGTTTGACGCGCACCATCAAGGGCTTTATCCCACAGCTCAAATTGAGTCACGGTGCTCTCTTTGGCTAATTTGCGGAACAGTTCGCGGTCGGCTTCATCCATTTTGGCGAGGAAGCTTTCGTTAGCCACTAACAAGTCAGCCACCATCACGTGACGCGTGTTTGAGAAGTAAGGTGCCACTTCGTATTGTTTGAGGTCAGCGTAAGTAATTTCGTTGTTCTCAGCACCGTCCAGCACGCCCTGTTGGATGGCGGAGTACACTTCACCCTGCCCCATTGGTACGCCTGTGCCGCCCATGCAGCTCAGCATTTTGATCATCGTGTCAGACTGCATCACACGGATTTTCTTGCCCTTCATATCGGCCGGGCTGGTGACTGCGGCACCTTTGGTATAAACGCTACGTGCGCCCGCGGTATACGCGGTGACCACTTCAAAGCCGGTTCCTTTGGTGGAAGCAAACAGGCTGTCGAGCACACCAGAAGTAAACACTTTGCGCTGGTGTTCAGGGTTGTCGTAGACGTATGGCATCGCCAGAACAGAGAAGTTTTTATTGAAGTTTTCGACCAGTGGGTTCGCCACTACGGCCAACTGAATTGCACCGGACTGCACCAGTTCCAGTGATGCACGCTGGTCGCCTAACAGTTCATTCGGGTGGATTTCGAGTTTGTAACGGCCTTTAGTTTCAGATTCCAGCTTTTCGCTGAAAGAGACTAATGCTTTGTATTGTGGGTTATTTTCGGATTGGTTGAACGCAGTTTTCAGCGTTACGGTGCCTGTTGGGGCAGCGTCATCGCCACATCCGCTCAGCAAAATCGTGGCCGCGACAGCGGTAGCAACTAGCGAAATTTTTGGCAAAACATGTTTCAAATGCAGCATCCCTAAGACTCCCTAATATCCATAGTTTCGATGTGGAACTAATTCGATTCGGAAGTATTTACTCACTGAAAGCCGATAAAATGAAACATTATTTCACTCAAAAAGAAATTTCGATTCATTTTGTAATTAAGATCTCAAAACCACGCCGCCTGAAGATCAAAAAACACACAGTCTTTGTGTCAAAAAACAACAAATGGGTTATGAACCAGTGAAGAAAATGTGGTTTCAGGACACTTTATCGGAAACTTTTAAGGGGGAGGCATTCAGGCAATCAATGAAAAATGGTGATTGCGAGACATGCCGCAGAGTGAAGTTATGACGGTGGGCGGAGGGAGGAAAGTTTGTAAAATGGTTACGACTGTTTGAGGCGAACGGTTTCAGGTGATGACTTTGCCGTAGTTGAATAAGTCCGAATTGTAGCTACAATGAAGCTACTCAAACAAAGGAGGCAATAATGGACTCAGTCATTCGTACTCGCATCGACAGCCAGACAAAACAAAAAGCCACCGAAATCCTCGAAAGTTGTGGTCTGACAATGAGCACCGCACTGCGGCTTTTTGTCGAACAAGTGGTGATTAATGAAGGCCTGCCATTCGACATTAATCGTAAACCCAGTCCTCGCCTGATTCAGGCCATGCGCGAAACGCAAGAGATCCTTCAAAACGGCAAAAGTGGATTTTCCGATGTAAACGAGCAAATGGACGCACTGAATAATGGCCAACAACAAACGGGTGAAGCTGCCGTATCAGACAAAACACACAAAATCATTTAGCAAAGCCTGGGAGCGTTACAACCAAGCTGGCCGCCATGACATGAACGCTGTTTCAGCGGCAATGTGGCTTATTGCTTCACGTAATCCTTTACCGGCTTATTACTTCGACCATGCTCTAACGGGGGAATATAGCGGGTACAGAGAACTGCATATTGGGGGTGATTATTTACTGGTGTATTACGTTGATGAAGCCAGCAGAACTGTTGCCTTTTCTGATTTAGGCACCCATGCCGAACTGTTTGAATGAGTGATTAGCAAGCTGCTGTTATTTCCCCTCTCCCCAAAATCAGAAAGAGGGGTTCAACGCATGGCGGGTTATTTAGCCTGCTGAGCAGTGATTTTAATCGAGTCGGTGTAGGTCACACGGACACTTTGGTTCACTTTCATCTCTTTCAAACGCGCCTGAACTTCTGGGTCTTCAACAGTAATCACTTTCTCCTGCCCTTTAGGGCCGACGAAGGTCACGGTGTTGTTTTTCAGATCGATATGTTTGATTTTAAGCTGAACGTTAACCTGACGGAAAGCTTCGTGCTCTGGGCTTGCTTCGGTGGCTTTCTCCATCCCTTTGGTGGATGAAGCGGTTGGCGCGGCTTTATCAACATTGGTATCAAAAGCGACGGCAACAGAGCGTGTCACGGTGGTATCAACAACATCACCGGCTTTCAGATTAGCCAGCGTACCGGTTTCTTCTGGCACGTTGAATGAGACTTTATTGCCCTTCTCTCCCTCTAAAACCACGACATGGTTTTTTTGATCAACGGAAACGACTTTCGCAGAAAAATGATCGGCCTGGAAATCTCCCGCGACTGGCAAAATTTGGGCATTGGCGGAAAAAACGCTAAACGCGAGTAACGAAACGGTAGCGGCACTTTTAATAATCGTTTGAATCGGTTTCATAAATCAGATGTCCTTATAAAGATATGCAGATATGTTCAGGCCCTCAATGGAAGGACCAGTATCAGCTTAGCGGTATTTTTTATGGTAGGCATTACGAGTGGTTTTAAACTCTTCCGCCGCCGCTTGTGCTTCTTTCACTTTGCCTTCGTTGGCCAGTTTCAGCGCACCATCGATTTGACCGACCAGTAAATCCAGGCCGTGGCGGTAGTCTTTCATCTCCGCGCTATCCGCGGCTTTGCTTTCAAGTTTAGGGGGAGTGCCTTTTTGCGCATCCAGTGCTGCGGTACGCATATTGTTGAGCGAGGTTTTTAGCTCAGCCGCGTTATCGGTTTTCAACACGGTTTTGTAGTTCTCCGCGATGATATCCATATCATCACCCACATCTTTCGCCATGCTCGTTGCGGAAAATAACACGGTCGATACAGCCAACATTGCAATCAGTTGCTTTCGCATGAATCAATCACCTCTTTATTATAAGAAGGGTGCGGCAGGTCGCACCCTTTGCCAATTTACTGACCGGCGATTTTCATCTCCGGCAACAGCACTGAACCACATTGAATATTACTGCGCTTCTCAATATCGCTACCTACTGTGACAATTTCACGCCACATATCTTTCAAGTTTCCGGCGATAGTGATTTCGCTCACCGGATATTGAATTTCGCCATTCTCAACCCAGAAACCAGACGCACCGCGTGAATAGTCGCCAGTGATACCGCTCACGCCTTGCCCCATCAATTCAGTCACAACTAAACCGGTGCCCATTTCTTTGAGCATGCCTGCGAAGTCCAGGCCGCGCCCTTCGATGCGCCAGTTGTGAATGCCACCCGCATGGCCGGTGCTTTTCAGGCCCAGTTTGCGTGCGGAATAGTTGGTCAGCAGCCACTGTTGCAGGATGCCGTCCTTGATGATGTCACGGCGCTCGGTACGTACGCCTTCGCTATCGAACGGCGTAGACGCCAGGCCTTTGAGCAGATGCGGATGCTCTTCAATGGTCAACCATTCCGGCAGGATTTGTTTACCCAAAGAATCCAGCAGGAAAGTAGATTTGCGGTACACCGAACCACCCGCAATCGCGCCTACCAGGTGACCGAACAAACCTGTCGCCGCTTCTGCTGCAAACATCACCGGAGCTTTCATAGTAGACAGTTTACGCGGAGACAAGCGCGCTAAAGTGCGGCGCGCACATTCAATGCCCACGGATTCAGGGCTATCCAGGTCTTCCATCGCGCGGCCAATAGTATAGGCGTAATCACGCTCCATCTCACCGTTCACTTCAGCAATCACGCAGCTGGAAAGTGAGTGGCGTGTGGAGCAATAGCTTTGCAGCATGCCGTGGCTGTTGCCGAAAACTTTGATGCCGTAGTGGCTGTTAAAGCTGCCGCCTTCGGTATTGTTGATGCGCTTATCGACGTTCAGCGAAGCATTTTCAGCACGTGCGGCTAACTCAATAGCGCGGTCAGCGTCCATTTCTGTCGGGTGGAAAAGATCTAAATCTGGCGCTTCAAAGGCCAGTAATTCTTTTTCTGCCACACCGGCGAATGGGTCCGGGGAGGTGTATCTGGCGATATCCAAAGCCGCCTGCACGGTACGCGCAACGGCATCCGGGCTTAAGTCAGTCGTGGAGGCGCTGCCTTTACGGTTTTGATGATAAACGGTGATGCCTAACGCACCATCGCTATTAAATTCGACGTTTTCCACCTCACCGTATCGGGTGCTTACGCTGATACCAGTGGTTTTACTGACGGCGACTTCTGCGCCATCGGACTGAGCGGAAGCCAATTCCAGCGCCTGAGATACCGCTTGTTCCAGAACCTGACGTTGTTGTGCTACTTGCGTGTTTACTTTCATCGCTACTGCCATAATGTAAGGTGAGTGAATTAAGTCTAACCCAGAACAGAACAATTTCGCAGTGAACAGGCTTTACTGGTAGAATTAGCCACTTTTTTTAAGGAGCCTAATATGACTAAGCAGCCCGATGACTGGCTCGACGACGTCCCAGATGACGAAAATGAAGACGAAGATGATGAGATTATCTGGGTCAGTAAAAGCGAAATTAAGCGTGATGCCGAGGAATTAAAACGCCTGGGTATGGAACTGATGGAGTTGGGCAAGAACGCGCTCGACAAAATCCCTCTTGATGAAGATTTGCGTGCCGCGATTGATTTGGCTCAGAAAATCAAAAAAGAAGGCCGTCGCCGTCAGGTTCAGTTAATTGGCAAAATGATGCGTTCGCGCGACATGGACCCAATCCGCGTAGCGCTCGATAAACTGAAAAACCGCCACAACCAGCAAGTTGCCCTGTTCCACAAACTGGAAGCATTGCGCGATCGTCTGGTTGAAGAAGGTGATGACGCGATGACCGAAGTGCTAAGACTTTACCCAGAAGCTGACCGCCAGCAACTGCGCGTATTGATCCGCAACGCCCAGAAAGAGAAGGCCACTAACAAGCCGCCAAAATCTTATCGTCAGATATTCTCATATCTGCGTGAACTGGCTGAAGCCCAGGGTTAGGACATCAGAATTTGTAGGGTGGATAAGCGCAGCGTCATCCACCAAATAATGTCGGATGGCGCGTTGCTTATCCGACCTACGAATGAATTTTACCGCCTTTAAAAAAACCCGCATTTGCGGGTTTTTCCATTACTGGTTTTCAGCTTTCTTCGCTAACCCATCCAGCAATTTCTGGTGGATACCACCAAAACCGCCGTTGCTCATCACCAGAATATGGTCGCCAGGCAGGGCGGTTTTCACCACCATATCCACCAGCGTGTCGACATCCGCACTCCAGTGCGCTGGTTGAATGCAGGCTTCCGCGACTTCTACCACTTGCCATGGAATATGCGGAGGCTGAAGCAAGAACACTTCATCTGCACGACCTAAAGATGGCGCGAGATCGTCTTTGCTCAGCCCCATTTTCATGGTGTTAGAACGTGGCTCAAGCACCGCCAGAATACGTGCGGTTCCGCCTACTTTGCCGCGCAGTGCCGCAAGCGTTGCCAGAATCGCTGTTGGATGGTGAGCAAAATCGTCGTATACCGTTACGCCGTTTTCTTCACCGCGCAATTCCAGGCGACGACGGGCGTTCACAAAACTATCCAGTGCTTTCGCGGCATCCGCAGGTGTAACACCAACATGACGCGCAGCGGCAATCGCCATCAGCCCATTATGCATATTGTGTTCGCCAACCAACTGCCAGTGCACTTCGCCGACACGCTCGCCATCCAGATACACTTCCCAATTGGAAGCATCAGGGTTGAGTTTCTTAGCCTGCCAGTGGCCTTGCTCACCCACCAGCTCTTGCTCGCTCCAGCAACCCATCGCCAGCGTCTGCTTAATATTGGCGTCGTTTTCCGGCCAGATGATTTTCCCCTGCCCCGGTACGATGCGCACCAGGTGGTGGAACTGTTTCTGAATCGCTTTCAGATCGTCAAAAATATCCGCGTGATCGAACTCAAGATTATTGAGGATCAACGTGCGCGGGCAGTAATGCACGAATTTGGAACGTTTATCGAAGAACGCACAGTCGTATTCATCTGCTTCAATCACGAAGAATGAGCTTTCACCCAAACGTGCAGAAACATCAAAATTACCCGGCACGCCGCCGATGACGAAACCAGGCTTGTAGCCGCAGGCCTCCAGAATCCAGGTCGCCATGCCTGCCGTCGTCGTTTTGCCGTGCGTCCCCGCCACCGCAATCACCCAACGGTCGCGCAGCACAAAGTCGTGCAACCACTGTGGGCCTGACATGTAAGGAATGCTTTTCTCCAGCACCGCTTCAACACACGGGTTACCGCGAGTCATAGCGTTGCCGATGATCACCAAATCCGGTTGTGAGTCGAGCTGGCTTGGGTCGTAACCCTGGATTAAATCAATACCCTGCTCTTGTAACAGAGTGCTCATTGGCGGATACACATTAGCGTCCGAGCCAGTAACTTCATGGCCGAGCGAGCGAGCCAGCATTGCCAGACCACCCATGAACGTGCCGCAAATACCCAAAATATGAATGCGCATAAAACTGTCCTTTTATTCTTAGGCACACATTCTAACCGCATGTTGAATGGTGGCAAATCGCATTTCAGGTTATTCCGCATTTAGCTGGCGCGATTCACCTGTACGCTACTATTTGAATATTTGTTAGGATTGTTGCAATCGTTTTACTCAACTGACAGATGCAGGGAAAGGGTTATGAAAACGTTAGGTGAATTTATTGTCGAAAAGCAGCACGAGTTCTCGCACGCAACCGGTGAACTGACTGCCTTGCTGTCGGCGATAAAGCTCGGCGCAAAAATTATCCACCGCGATATCAACAAAGCGGGTCTGGTGGATATTCTGGGTGCCAGCGGAGCTGAAAATATCCAGGGCGAGGTACAGCAAAAACTCGATCTGTTCGCGAACGAAAAACTGAAAGCAGCATTGAAAGCCCGAGGGATTGTGGCCGGTGTTGCTTCCGAAGAAGAAGATGACATTGTTGTTTTCGAAGGCGCGGAACATGCCAAATATGTGGTGCTGATGGACCCGCTCGACGGCTCATCTAACATCGACGTCAACGTGTCAGTCGGGACTATTTTCTCTATCTATCGCCGTATCACGCCAGTCGGCACACCTGTTACCGAAGCTGATTTCCTTCAGCCAGGCAATCGCCAGGTCGCGGCAGGTTATGTCGTTTACGGCTCCTCAACCATGTTGGTTTACACCACCGGTTGTGGTGTACACGCCTTCACTTACGATCCTTCACTGGGCGTGTTCTGCCTGTGCCAGGAACGTATGCGCTTCCCGGAAATTGGCAGCACCTATTCCATCAACGAAGGGAACTACATCCGCTTCCCAACTGGCGTGAAGAAATACATTAAGTTCTGTCAGGAAGAAGACGCCAACACGCAGCGCCCATATACCTCACGCTACATTGGTTCTCTGGTGGCAGATTTCCACCGTAACCTACTGAAAGGCGGGATTTATTTGTATCCAAGTACCGCAAGCCACCCACAAGGGAAATTGCGTTTACTGTATGAAGGTAACCCGATGGCGTTCCTTGCGGAACAAGCCGGCGGTAAAGCCAGCGACGGTAAAGAGCGAATTCTGGATATCATCCCTGAAACCCTGCATCAACGCCGCCCGTTCTTTGTCGGTAACGAGCATATGGTTGATGATGTTGAGCGTTTTATTCGTGAGTATCCGGACGCATAATTTTTGCCTTCACCCTCTTCCACGGGAGCGGTCTCTTATACACAACTCGTCCTGGCAATCTTGTCAGGACGAGATCTGTTAGCCTCGCAGGTTTTCCGTTCACCCTTGCGTTCAGTTACCTCTTTAATTCCAGTAAACGGTGAACGTATCAAGGGGTTAACGCCAACCCCTTGATAATCCAGGCGCCCGGCAAATCAATCGCCGCTAAAGCGGTAAACACCGTTTTTCACCCAACATTCGGGGTCGTTCGCGATCCGTTCCCGACGATCGCTCTCTCACGTGGTTCCCGACCACGTGACCCCAACTGAAGGGTAAAAAACACCGCGATTGAAGCCGGGGACAAGGTCAAAACCGCTCTGGCTTTTGACTTTGACCTTGAATTTCGGGTCCGGCTCGGCAGGAAGCGGCCCTCAAAGATGTGACTAAGAGACAGCCCACGGGAGAGGGATTGCCCGGTTTTCTCCCTCTCCTTCAAGGAGAGGGTCGGGGTGAGGATGGCTTTCAAAAAATCAACACCTGAACGTCGCCATTGCCGCCACCAAATGCTGCGACTGCTCCTCCAGTGAACGTGTAGCCGCGGTCGATTCCTGAACCAATGCCGCATTCTGCTGTGCCGCTTCATCCATCTGACTCA
This sequence comes from Buttiauxella sp. S19-1, assembly GCF_022134725.1. NCBI lineage: Bacteria > Pseudomonadati > Pseudomonadota > Gammaproteobacteria > Enterobacterales > Enterobacteriaceae > Buttiauxella > Buttiauxella sp. S19-1. Next base: position 6,921 of record NZ_JAHWLU010000090.1, on the reverse strand, counting down.
CCGCAATATTCACCTGTTCGATACCATAACTTTGCTCATTTGACGCATTAGCGATTTCACTCACCAGGCGAGTCATGCGCATCACTTCTTCGGCAATTTCATCCATCGTTTCACCGGCTTGTTGAGCCAGTTCCCGGCCTTCGCCAACATGATTTTGCGACTCAGAAATCAACGAGCGGATCTCTTTTGCTGCATCGGCGCTGCGGCTTGCCAGAGTGCGAACTTCGCCTGCCACCACCGCAAAGCCACGCCCTTGTTCACCGGCTCGCGCCGCTTCAACCGAGGCATTCAGCGCCAGGATATTGGTCTGGAAGGCGATACCGTCGATAACGCTAAGGATGTCGGCAATACGATCGGAACTGCTGGAGATATCACGCATTTTTTCAATCACGTAGCACACCATTTCGCTGCCACGGTCGGCGGTATCGGACACGTCTTTGGCGAGTTTATGCGCTTGCCCGGCGTTGTCGGCGTTCTGTTTCACCGTCGCGGTGATCTGTTCCATGCTGGCAGCGGTTTGCTCAAGAGAAGTGGCGGTCGATTCAGTACGCTGAGCCAGGTTCTGGTTGCCTGCCGCCAGTTCGCGGCTGCCGGTATCAATTTGCGAACTGGCGTCACGCACGCGGCTTACCGATTCCATCAGCGAATCACGCATGATGGTAATTGCCGCGGCCAGACGGCCAAATTCGTTATTACCCGCAGGCGGCAACGGCTGGGTCAAATCACCTTTGGCGACAAACTCCAGTTGCTCAATCGACTGATTCAGCGGTTTAAGCAGTAAGTGACGTAGCGCCAGCCACACCAGCACGATAATCCCGGCGGTGAGCAATGCCGCGATAATAATCAACGTCAGAACAATTTTTTTGTGCAACTGCACTGCTTCAACTTCGCTGTTGCCGCGCGCCTCGCCCCACTGCTTGAAAATATCGACGTCAGTATCAAACTTTTGCGATAGCGGAATCAGCGTCTTTTCCAGCAGGTCGTAGTAATCATCAGGGCTTTGTTTGCTAAGGGCGGCAAGCATTGGGTTAATGCCTTTTGCGAGGTATTCCGCATAACTTTGCGATAAATTCTGCACCAGGCGGTTGCCCTCGTCGTCATTCACGCCGTTGTCGATAAACTCTTTGAGCTGCTGTTGCGCCTGAGTGACATCACTGGCCACGTAATCTGTGGATTTGGCCGCATCCTCCAGCAAACCAATCTCCATCTGCCTGACCGCCTGCCCTGCACCATTACGCGCCCGTAGCAAAGAAACATAGCCATCAGACAAACGCACCATCTGTTCGCCCTGTAAGCGATTGATTTTCTGAAGTGAAGTCGAGCTTTGTTGCAGCGCATAAATGCCCATGCCGCTGACAAATAACAACAGGAAGGTCATGACTGCCAGTAACGTCAGCAGCCCCGTGCGAATAGACAAATTTCTCAACATGCTCTTTTCCCGGTGACAGAACGATGGGTGTGTTATCGGCCATCACCGGGGAAAGTTTAATCAAAGCGATTGAGCTTTGTTCGGCTTCACATCAACACGCTTCACTGGCGAGCTCTGGCGGTTTTCCCACAGCACCGTCAGGCCGCGCTGTAGGGCGATGAAAATGAACAGCAAAATGCCGATGGCGATTTTCGTCCACCACGAACTGAGCGTGCCGTCGAAGTTGATATACGTCTGAATCAGCCCCTGAATCGCCACGCCAAACAGCGTGCCCAGCACCGTTCCGACTCCACCACTTAACAGTGTGCCGCCGATAACCACCGAGGCAATGGCGTCCAGCTCAACGCCCATTCCCGCCAGCGCATAACCCGCTGAGGTATAGAGCGAAAACACAATTCCGGCGAGCGTGGCAAGCCCGGTTGAAAGCATATAAATGCGGATGGTGGTGCTGCGTGTGGAAATCCCCATCAGGTTTGCTGAAGTGGCGTTGCCGCCAATCGCATAAACCTGGTTACCAAAGCGGGTACGGTGCGCAAGGAAAATGCCGATCACTACTACGGCTAACATCAGCAGCCCCATGGCACTTAAACGGCCGCCACCAGGAATGCGCCAGGCGAGGTTGGAAAGCGTGTCGTAAATCGGGTGATCAATGGGAATGGACTCTTCGGACACCAGGTAGCTAACCCCGCGCAGGAAGAACATTCCAGCGAGCGTAATGATAAAAGCGGGGATTTTCAGCCCATCAATCAGCAGCCCCATAAACGCGCCAAAGGCACAACCCATTGCCAGCACCAGCGGGAAAGCCACCAGCGGCGATAACCCCCAGAAGCCGATCGCTTTGGCGAGGAATACCCCGGTAAAGGCGATCACCGAACCGACCGAAAGATCGATGCCGCCAGAGAGGATCACAAAGGTCATGCCGACGGCGATAATTCCCAGAAACGCGTTATCAGTCAGAATATTGCAAATTACCCGCGTTGAGGCAAAACCGGGGAATTGCGTCAGGCAGTACAGATACCCCAGCACAAACACCGCCAGGGTAATCATCAACGGCAAGTTACGTTTGATCATGGCGACGGAGTCCTTTGAGCAAAGCAATAAAACGCGGTGACTGAACAATCAGCACGCACATCACCACCACTGCTTTCACCACCTGGTTAAGCTCAGGCGGGAAACCAGAAAGCAGAATGCCAGTGTTCATCCCCTGGATAATCAGCGCGCCAATCACGGAGAGCGCGATGTTAAAGCGCCCACCCATTAACGAACCGCCACCGATCACCACCGCCAAAATGGCGTCCAGCTCCAGCCACAATCCGGCGTTGTTGGCATCGGCACCGCGAATATCTGCGGTGACGATGATCCCGGCAATTGCAGCGCACAGGCCGCTGAGCACGTAGGTCAGCATCACGACGAGGCGAGTATTCACCCCGGCGTTTTTCGCCGCGCGAATGTTAATCCCAACCGATTCAATAAACAGACCCAGCGCCGTTTTACGGGTGAATAGCCAGAAAACCAGCAGCGTTGCCAGCACGATAATCACCGGCGTCGGGAAGAAGAACAGCGCGCCGCTGCCAAGGTATGAAAGGTTGGGCGAGTTGAAGGTAACAATTTGCCCGGCAGTAATCAGTTGCGCCACACCGCGCCCGGCAACCATCAGGATAAGTGTCGCGACAAACGGCTGAATCTTGAGGATCGCTACCAAAATTCCGTTCCACAAACCCGCCAGAATACCGACACCAAGTGCAGAGAGGATCACCACCGTCAGGCTGTGCCCGTCGACGGTTAACGTTGCCGCCGTGGCACCTGCAATCGCCATCACTGCGCCAACTGAAAGATCGATACCGCCGGTGGCGATCACCAGCGTCATGCCAATGGCTAATAATGCGACCGGTGCCGCACGGTTAAGAATGTCTATCGGGCTGCCAAATAACCGCCCGTTTTGCACCACAATATCGAAGAAATGGTTGGCGACCAGGCTATCAACCAGCAACACCAGCACCAATGCGACCAGTTGCGGAATGCCTGGTGGCCAGCGAAAACTGCGCTTTGGCTTTTCAACTTCGGCCTGCGGCAATGAACGAGGCATCACGTTTAACTCCTTATGCCGCAATGGCATTCATAATTGCCGATACGGAAAGCTCAGCGAGTGGGATCTCCGCCACTTGCTGCCGGTCACGCATGATGATCACGCGATCCGCATACCCCACCAGCTCTTCGAGTTCGGAAGAGATAACCAGCAGCGCCAGTCCATCGGCACACAGCGTTTCGATCAGACGGATAATTTCAGCATGTGCGCCAACGTCGATCCCACGCGTCGGTTCGTCGAGGATCAGGAATTGGGGTTTGGTCAGTAACCAGCGCGACAGCAGGACTTTTTGCTGATTGCCACCGGAGAGAAATTCAATCGGCTGATCCGGGCCGGGCGTGCGGATACCCAACTGGCGGATAAACCGTTCCGCTATCTGATATTGCTCACGCTTTGGAATTGGCCGCAGCCAGCCGCGCTGGGCCTGCAATGCCAGAATGATGTTTTCACGTACCGAGGCGGCGGCAATAATGCCGTCAGTTTTCCTGTCTTCCGGGCAAAAACCAATCCCGAGCGACGAGGCTTTATGCGGCGATCGCAGCGATTGTTGCTTGCCTTTGATCCACGCATTACCGCTGTCTGCTGGCTTGATCCCAAATATCACTTCGGCGGTTTCGGTGCGCCCGGATCCCAATAGGCCCGCCAGGCCGACGATCTCACCGGGGCGGACTTCAAGATTGAACGGGTTGATCACCCCTTTCTTGCCGAAATCTTTGAACGCTGCAACGGGCTTATCGCTTAGTAAGGTGCGGCCTGCGCGGTTCAATGCGTTGGTTTCCAGCTCACGACCTAACATCATTTTGACCAGCTCGATCTGCGGTAACTCGGCGGTTTTGCGCGTGCCGACAAACGCGCCGTTGCGCAGAACGGTGATCCTGTCGGTAACTTCATAAACCTGATCGAGAAAGTGAGTGACAAAGATCAGGCTGACGCCCTGATCGCGCAACTGGCGCATCAGAGTGAACAGCATTTCGACCTCTTTGGTATCGAGGCTGGCGGTCGGTTCATCAAGGATCAGCACTTTGGCCGACAGATCAATGGCGCGGCAGATCGCGACGATCTGCTGCATCGCCACGGAATAGCGGTTCAGCGGCTCGGAAACATCCAGCGAAAATCCGTAGGATTCCATCAAGCGGGTGGCGCGCTTTTCCATCTCTTTGCGCTGTAAAAAGCCAAAGCGACGCGGCTCGCGGCCAATAAACAGATTGTCTGCCACCGACATGTTCGGCAGCAGGTTAACTTCCTGGTACACCGTACCGATACCGAGTTGCTGGGCGTGGGCGGTGTTTTTTGGCGAGATAAGCTCACCTTCGAGGTAAATATTGCCGCTATCGCGCTGATAAACGCCGGTAAGGGCTTTGATAAGCGTTGATTTCCCTGCTCCGTTTTCACCCAGTAGCGCCATGATTTCGCCACGATTAAGGCTAAAGTCCACTTTGTCGAGCGCCTTAACCCCTGGGAAATGTTTCGATAAGCCTTCCGTGCGCAGAATTTCCTGATTGTTTGTGTTCATTATTAGACCCTCACCCCAACCCTCTCCCTAAAAGAGAGAGGGGGAAAAATCAAACCACACTCGATCCAATCCCCTCTCCCCTTAGGAGAGAGGGCTAGGGTGAGGGGTAAAGCAGCTTAGTAGCCCATCGATTTTTTCTTCTCTAGCTCTTCTTTCGCGGTATCCGGGAGGTACAGCGTTGATTTAGTGATGGTCACTTTTTCCGGCATGGTGCCGTCTTTCTTGAATTTCTCGAGTGCGTCAAACGCCGGGCCTGCCATGTTTGGCGTCAGCTCAACACTGGCGTTAGCTTCGCCATCCATCATCGCTTTGTAGATGTCCGGTACGCCGTCGATTGAACCAGTCAGAATATCTTTGCCTGGTTTCAGACCCGCTTCTTTAATCGCCTGAATCGCCCCGATCACCATGTCATCGTTATGCGCGTAAACCATGCAGATGTTTTTGCCGTTGTCCTCAGCTTTGATGAAGCTCTCCATAACTTCTTTACCTTTGCTGCGGGTAAAGTCACCAGACTGAGAACGGATGATTTTCACGTTAGATGCTTTAGAAATGGCGTCCGCAAAACCTTTTTTACGGTCGATTGCTACGCTCGCGCCCACGGTGCCTTGCAGCTCAACCACGTTACACGCTTTGCCGTTCAACTCTTTGAGCAACCATTCGCCAATGAGCTGGCCTTCCAGCACGTTGTTGGCAGTGACGACGGTCATATACAGCGATTTATCTTTAACATCGATATTACGGTCGAGCAGGAATACCGGGATTTTTGCCTCTTTTGCTTCTTGTAATACCGGCTCCCAACCCGTGGCGACGATTGGCGCAATGAAGATGGCGTCTACGCCCTGGGCGATAAATGAACGTACAGCTTTAATCTGGTTTTCTTGTTTTTGTTGGCCATCGGCGATTTTCAGCGTGATTCCACGTTTTTGAGCTTCGCTCTTTGCAACGGACGTTTCTGCTGCGCGCCAGCCGGATTCAGAACCTACCTGCGAAAATCCGACCGTTAACGGAGCCGCTATCGCCATAGACGACATGGCTGCGGAGACAGCTGAGACCAAAAGTAAGCGCTTCCACATAGGTACATCCTCGTAGGGTTATTGTTGGTTAAATTGTGGACTTCGAAAAAAACTATAGTCGACGTGCGGCGTAACAGAATGAGTTACATCACAATTCAAACAAGTCACCTGCAAGCTTGTAACCGCTTACACAATTTTATTAATAATACGGCTATGTTTATGGATTTTTCCGGTGTCGGAAGGTTCTGGAAACGGGTGCTGGTGAGAAGTGAAGGCAAAAAGAGGCGAAGACATTTAAATCGAGTTAGCTATAATACGCGGCACTTGAATGACATCAGTTTAAAGGAAAAAGACATGAGCTTACTCAACGTCCCTGCGGGCAAAGATATGCCGGAAGACATCTACGTTGTTATCGAAATCCCAGCGAACGCTGACCCTATCAAATATGAAATTGATAAAGACACCGGCGCGCTGTTTGTTGACCGTTTCATGTCCACTGCAATGTTCTATCCGTGCAACTACGGCTACATCAACCACACCCTGTCTTTAGATGGTGACCCGGTTGACGTTCTGGTTCCAACTCCGTACCCACTGCAACCAGGTTCTGTGATTCGCTGCCGTCCAGTTGGCGTGCTGAAAATGACCGACGAAGCGGGCGAAGATGCCAAGCTGGTTGCGGTTCCGCACACCAAACTGAGCAAAGAATACGATCACATTAAAGATGTGAACGACCTGCCAGAACTGCTGAAAGCGCAGATCTCCCATTTCTTCGAGCAGTACAAAGCTCTCGAGAAAGGCAAATGGGTTAAAGTTGAAGGCTGGGACAACGCAGCAGCGGCTAAAGCAGAAATCATTGCTTCCTTCGAGCGCGCTAAGAAGT
>NZ_JAHWLU010000089.1:0-21153 GCF_022134725.1 Buttiauxella sp. S19-1 | reverse complement strand
CGGAAATCATCTGATTCCTCCGGATTGGAATGACTATAGAAAACGCAGATACAAAGGGGATGAGACAAGGTTTTAGCCAACCAGGAATTTTTCCTGGTTATCCCTGATTTTGTTGAAAAAGTGTGGGCAAGTTAACAATTACGCGTGTGCCGGACTGGCTTTCAATCTGCAAATCCCCACCTAACGCGCGAATGCGTTCCGCGATCCCTTGTAATCCCTGGCCGTTATGGGTGTTACCGCTAAAGCCGATGCCATCGTCTTTGACTTCCAGGCGCACGCCTGCGGGTTGTTGGGTTAAAGAGATCTCAATCAGGCTGGCGTCGGCGTGTTTACAGATATTGTTGAGTAGTTCCTGCACCAGGCGATAGAGGGTAAAAATCACCGGATCGCTGGCGGGCTGGCCGGGTAAATCGTAATGGAAGCGGCAGGTGATACCGCGTTCGGCAAAGGCGAACTCCTGAATCAAATGATGCAGCGCTTTATCGAGCGAGATTTCGTCCAGCACCGGCGGGCGAAGCTGGCGCAACAGATGGCGAGTCGAGTGGTGAATGCGTTGGGCAAGCTGGTTGATTTGCTCGGCGGCGAGCACCGTGGCATCGCCGCTGGCGGTGCGTTTTACCAGCATCGACTGGATTTGAATCGCGGTAATATTCTGGCCAATTTCGTCGTGCAGCTCACGCGCCAGATCTTTGCGCGTGTCTTCTTCGGTATGCACCAGTTGTTCCATTAGCTCGCGCCTGGCCTGTAATTCCACTTCCAGCCGTTGGCGATAACGGTGCAGATTATTGGCAAGATGCTGCTGACGGCTTATCGCAATCCCCAGCCCAATGCCCAGCAACGCCTGAGTGGAAAGAAACAGCTCCATTTCCATCAGCCCGTTAAAACCACTACCAATTTGCCGGGCGATGGTAATCATCATACTGCCCAACAGTGCGGCAAGTACGCCGCCTTGCCAGCCAAATTTGTAGGCCATCACCACGTTTGGCAAAAACACCACAATCAACAACAAGCGTTCGATTTCAGGCGACACCACCATTTGCGCACCCACGCCAATGATGAAAAACAGGCTGCACCAGATTAGCAACGAGGTGCGCAGCGGAGGATTGGGCGTTTCTTGCGCCAAAAGGCTTTCGAGGTGTTGCTGGCGCAAGTATTCATAAATCAGGTAGACAAACGGCGTGAGCACTACGCCGCCGGTAAATGCGGCCAGCAAGGTTTGCGAAGCGCTGCTGGAGAGAAAAGGGGTTAGCACCAGCGTGTGTAGCAACGCATCGCTGGTGATCGCCGCCATCAACAGTGACAAGCGTTGCCAGTAGAGGGTGAAACGGTGCCAGTAATGCTGGACAAACAGCGCGGGGATCGCACTTAGCAACGGGGAAAGTAGCATCACCGGTTCGGTCATCAACTGCTGTTGCCAAAGCCCGCCAAGCAGGCCGAACACCGGGAGAAACAACGCAGGCCAGTAGCGGCGATGCAGCAAAATCAGTAACGCCAGATGCACGCCTTGCGGTAACAGTAGCGTGGCTTGCTGGCCGTTATTGGTGAGGTAGAAGCTAATCGTCCACAGCGCCAGCCAGGTCAGCCCCCAGGCGAAAACAATAAACAGCGATAACAACAGATGACGCCACGAACGAGACATTTAGTGCCCGGTTAACAGTTGGTGGTCGAGGGCAAAGTGCACCAGTTCGATGGTGCTTTCGCATTGCAGTTTGCCGAGGATATTGGCGCGATGCACATGCACGGTTTTGTGGCTGAGATTCAGTTGTTCGGCAATATGCTTGACGCTTTCGCCTTTAATCAGCAAATCGAAAACTTCGTGCTCGCGTGGGGTGAGGGCTTCCAGAACTTTGGCCGGTTGCCCCGCGTGGCGTAACGCGCGTAGCGCATCGGCACATAAATAATGGCCGCCCATACCGACGGTGCGCACCGCCTGCACCAGTTCTTCAGGGCCACAGCGTTTGGTGAGATAACCGCTTGCTCCGGCATCCAGCGCGCTTTGCACAAACGCAGTGGTGTCGTAAATGCTCAGAATGATGGCGCGAAACCCAGGGTGATGCTGGCGCAGGCGTTTAAGCAAACTCAAACCATTTTCATCGGGCATGGCGATGTCGAGTACGGCGACATCGGGCTGGCGTTTTATCAGCGCGGGCCAGGCTTCGGCGGCAGAACTGTACTGCCCGACAATTTCAATATCGCTCTCAAGGCTCAGCAACTGCGCAAAACCGGAGCGCACTACAACGTGGTCATCAACTAAAGCAACGGCAATCATGGTTATGCTCTTCAGGAAGGATCTGGCGCCATCATGCGGACGAATCTATTCAGCGCAACGGCTGTGTTGGGAATATGTTACAGCGGTAGCAAAAAAGAGTCCTGCAAATAAACAGGGGTCATTTCAATTGACGTGGGTGATGTCGATTATGTCGGATGACGCTCACGCTTATCCGACCTACGCGCTTTGGTGCGTCATCCACCATTATTCACTTAGCGTCAGTAAACTGTGTTTGAAGGCTTCAAGGTCGGCGCTGTTTTCATTTGCATGGCGTAGCACCAGTCGATAACACGCCCCCGTTTTCACCTGGCGGGCAAACGGCTGCACCAACCGGCCACGCCGCAAATCTTCCGCCACTAGTGTTGCATCGGCAATCGCGATACCAAATCCTTGAATCGCGGCGCTGATCGCTAAATCCATGGTGTCGAAGTGTTGATTTTTATTCATAACAGGAGCGATGTCGGTATTTTGCGCCAGCCACAGTGACCAGTCGGTACGATCGCGTGTGGGATGCAGGAAGGTGTAGCGGCTCAGTATCTCGGCTGTGAGCGGCTCTTCCGGGAGCAACTGTTGGCTGACTACCGGCGTGAGGCACTCCTCAAACAGCAACGTGCCGTGGTTATCTGTATGTCCGAAAATAATCGCGGCATCATATGACTCGTTTTTGAAATTCACGCCATGTTCGACGGTGGTGGTGAGCGCCACCTGGATTTCAGGTGCGGTGCTCTCCAGTTGCACAAGCTTTGGCACCAGCCAGCGCATGGCGCAGGTTGGGGCTTTCAGGCGGATGACACTGGATTTATGGCAGGCGTTGTTCGCCACACTCAACAAATGCTCAAAGGCGTGCTGCATTTCTGGCAGCAGGGTGTTGCCTTGCGGGGTTAAATGCAGCCCACGGGCATGGCGGTCAAACAGCGCATAGCCGAGCCATTCTTCGAGTGTTGAGATTTTACGGCTCACAGCGCCCTGCGTCAGACAAAGCTCTTTTGCGGCGCGAGTCAGATTCAAATGTTTGGCCGTCACCAGAAAAGCATCAACCGTATTCAGAGGGAAATTGCGCCGCATATGTGATGGCTCTCCGTTGAGCTATGAATTTTTTGCATGGCTATTATGACAACAATTCGGTTGTGGTAGCAACCCGTTACAGTTTGAATAGTTATGCAAATCGCGCATATACAGGAGCGGCCATGACCATGCAAACCCCGGTGCAACTTCGTTCAAAATTACCGGATGTTGGAACCACTATTTTTACCGTTATCGGCCAACTGTCGGCGCAACATAACGCCATCAACCTTTCGCAAGGCGCACCTAATTTTTCACCTGACCCGAAGTTGGTTGCGGGTGTCAGCAAAGCGATGCAGGAAAATCATAACCAGTACGCATCGATGACCGGTTTCAGGCCGCTAAAAACGCTGATCGCTGAAAAAGTGGCGGCGCTTTATGGCTCACATTATGACGTTGACGATGAAATTTTAGTCACCGCCAGCGCCAGCGAAGGGCTTTATTCCGCCATCAGCGGGTTAGTGCATCCGGGTGACGAAGTGATTTACTTCGAACCCTCTTTTGATAGCTACGCACCGATTGTCCGTTTGCAGGGGGCGACACCGGTCGCGCTAAAACTGGCGCTGCCGGATTTCACCGTTGACTGGGATGAAGTCCGCGCGGCAATCACGCCACGCACGCGTATGATCATTATCAACACGCCGCATAACCCGAGCGGGCAGGTGTTCAACGCCCATGACCTGGAAATGCTGGCGGCGCTGACGCGTAACACCGACATCATCATTCTGTCCGATGAAGTCTACGAGCACATCGTGTTTGATGGTGAACGCCATCACGGCATGGCAACGCATCCGGCACTGGCCGAACGCAGCGTTATCGTTTCGTCATTTGGTAAAACCTTCCATGTGACCGGCTGGCGCGTGGGGTATTGCCTGGCTCCTGCGGAACTGATGGCAGAAATCTGCAAAGTGCACCAGTTCCTGATGTTTTCCGCCGACACGCCGATGCAGCATGCGTTTGCTGAATATATGAAAAACCCGGACACTTATTTATCGCTGGCGGCGTTTTATCAACGTAAGCGCGATTTAATGCAGTCATTATTGGCGGAGTCGCCATTTAAGCTGCTGCCAAGTGCAGGGTCGTTCTTCCTGCTGGCGAAGTTCGATCATTTCAGCGATGAATCTGACAGTGAAATGGTGAAGCGCCTGATTACTCAATATGGCGTGGCGACGATTCCGCTCTCTGCGTTTTATACCGATGGGACAGACAACAAGTTGATTCGTTTGTCATTTGCGAAAGATGAAGCTACGTTACGTGCGGGTGCTCAGGCACTTTGCCAGGTTAAGCCACGCTGATACGAGGTCATAATGAAAAAAGTTTATGTATTAAGTTTATTGGTTGGGATGTGCGCTTCATTCTCTGCTTTTGCAGCAAGCGAAATGCGTTACGGCGTGGAAGCCGAGTATCCACCGTTTGAAAGCCGTAACACGGCGGGCGAGCTGGAAGGGTTTGATATCGATTTGGGTAACGCGATTTGTCAAGCGGCAAGCCTGAAATGTTCATGGGTGGAAACCTCATTTGACGCCTTGATTCCGGGGCTGATGGCGAAGAAATTCGATGCGATTAACTCGGCGATGAACATCACCGAACAGCGCCGTAAAAGTATCGATTTTACCCAGCCAATCTACCGTATTCCGTCACAACTGGTGGGCAAAGTCGATAGCGGTATGGAAGCCACGCCAGAAGGGCTGAAGGGTAAAACTATCGGTGTTCTGCAAGGTTCCATTCAGGAAACTTATGCCAAAGAACACTGGGAAAAACACGGTGTCACGGTTGTGTCCTATAAAGATCAAAATATGGCGTGGGGTGATTTGCTCAATGGCCGTATTGATGCGTCGCTGGTGATGTCAGCCGCAGGGCAGGCCGGTTTCCTGAGTAAACCGCAGGGCAAAGGTTTTGGCTTTATCGGCAAGCCGGTGAGCGACGATACCATTTTGGGCAGCGGTATCGGCTACGGTTTGCGTAAAGGCGACGAAGCAACCAAGAAGCAGCTTGATGCGGCAATCGACAAAGTGCGTGCTGATGGCACCATCACTACGCTTGCGAAGAAGTATTTCCCGGGTATTGATGTCAGTGTGAAGTAAGTTTTTCTTTGTAGGGTGGGTAAGCGAAAGCGTCATCCACCGTTTACGCTTATCCACCCTACAAATCACGAAATAATTAGTGATTCGTTGCGTAAAGGTCTGTGTCTCTGATTGGTTTTTCAGTGATTTTTGTCTAGAGTGTGCGGTCTAGATTTTGCCGCTGTTCTGCCCCTGGTGGGACCAAACACATCGACAATGAAGGACTATTTTTCAGGCATGAACCGTAGACGTTTTATCAAAGCCTCAATGGCTCTCGCCGCAGTCAGCGGCACAACTTCACTTGCCACGCTCTTCTCACGCGCCGCTTACGCGTCAGAGTCTGAAATTGCCGATGGTCGCACCACCGAGTTCGATTTCTCTGTGCTCCAGTCAATGGCTCACGACCTGTCGAAGAAACCGTGGGTTGGCAAACCGCGCCCGTTGCCGGACACCCTGGCAAACTTAACGCCTCAGGCTTACAACGCCATTCAGTATGATGCCGACCATTCATTATGGAATAACGTTGAAAACCGCCAGCTTGATGTGCAGTTTTTCCACGTGGGGATGGGCTTCCGCCGCCGGGTACGCATGTTCTCTGTTGACGCCACATCTCATCAGGCGCGTGAAATTCACTTCCGCCCTGAGCTGTTCAAATACAACGATGCAGGCGTAGATACTAAACAGCTTGAAGGCCAGATTGATCTTGGCTTTGCCGGGTTTAAAGCCTTTAAATCGCCAGAACTGGCGCGTCGTGACGTGGTTTCCTTCCTTGGCGCGAGCTACTTCCGTGCGGTAGATAAAACTTACCAGTACGGCTTGTCTGCACGTGGGCTGGCGGTCAACACCTATACCGACCAACTGGAAGAGTTCCCAGACTTTACCGCGTTCTGGTTTGAAACCGCGAAAGCAGGTGACAGCAAATTTGTGGTCTACGCTCTGTTGGATAGCGCAAGCGTCACCGGAGCCTACAAATTTAATATTAGCTGCGAATCCGAACGTGTGGTGATGGATGTCGAAAACCATCTGTATGCGCGTGAAGATATTAAGCAACTGGGTATCGCGCCGATGACCAGTATGTTCGCATGTGGCACTAACGAACGCCGGATGTGCGACACCATCCACCCGCAAATTCACGACTCTGACCGCCTGGCGATGTGGCGTGGAAATGGCGAGTGGGTGACGCGTCCATTGAATAACCCGCAGAAATTGCAGTTCAATGCTTACACCGACAACAACCCGAAAGGGTTTGGTTTGCTGCAACTAGACCATGAGTTTGCTAACTACCAGGACATTATGGGCTGGTATAACAAACGCCCAAGTCTGTGGGTTGAACCGCTGAACAAGTGGGGCAAAGGTACCATCGGGCTGATGGAAATCCCAACTACTGGTGAAACGCTGGATAACATCGTTTGCTTCTGGCAGCCGGAAAAACCGGTGAAAGCGGGTGATGAACTGTCGTTCAAATATCGCTTGTACTGGAGTGGTTTGCCGCCAATCCAGTCGCCGCTGGCGCGCGTTTACGCAACACGCACCGGAATGGGGAGTTTCCCGGAAGGTTGGGCACCAGGCGAGCATTTCCCGGAGAAATGGTCACGCCGTTTCGCGATTGATTTTATCGGTGGTGATTTGAAAGCCGCAGCACCGAAAGGGATCGAGCCGGTTATCACGCTGTCTAACGGTGAAGCCAGGCAGATTGAGATTTTGTACGTCGAGCCGTTCAACGGTTACCGCATTCTGTTTGACTGGTACCCAACCGACGACTCAACCGATCCGGTTGATATGCGCATGTTCCTGCGTTGCCAGGGCGATGCCATCAGTGAAACCTGGTTGTATCACTACTTCCCGCCAGCACCGGATAAACGTAAATACGTTGATGACCGCATCATGAAGTAAAAAATGGTGGATGACGTTTGCACTTACCCCCTACAGGGCACGGTTTTCGTAGGTTGGATAAGCGCAGCGTCATCCGGCAAACGAGTGTAAAACCATCGCATTTGTAGGTTGGATAAGCGCAACGTCATCCGACAAACGAGTGTAAAACCATAGCATTTGTAGGTTGGATAAGCGCAGCGTCATCCGACAAAAGGGTGCCACTCACTCTCTACTCCAGCGGCCCGCCAAGAATAGTTTCACGCATCCCAGAAAGTACCCGTTCACCGGTTTCGCTTTTCAGTTCCTCATACCAGTTGTGGGTGATGTTCATATCCTTTCCGTGGGTCACATCGCAGCGTTTACGCGCTTTGAGTACCAGATCTTTGACGCGCCAGGCACGTTTTTGCTGGTAGCGTTGCAGGGCATCTTCCACGCCTAATGAGTTGGTTTGCAGCGCCATAGCCAGTACCACCGCGTCTTCCATGGCAGCACAACCACCCTGGCCAATATCCGGCGTGGTGCTGTGGCCGGAGTCGCCGAGTAGCGCCACGCGCCCACGCACTAGTTGCATAAATGGCTCGATATCATGAATTTCTATGCGGTTGGTGGTGTCGGGTTTAATCGCGGAAATCAATTTTTGTACCGGTTCAGCCCAACCGGCAAAGTAGCGCGTTAAATCAGCTTTAACGGTGGTGCGGTCTTCTGGTAACCCTTTCTCAAGGGGAACATCAAAGAAGAAGTAAAAACGATTACCGGCAACTGGCATTAAAGAAACCCGTTTTCCTTCGCCAACAAATGTTGTCCATTGATTGGCCGGGGCAATAGATTCGTCAATTTCCACCAGACCGTTCCAGTTAACGTAACCGGCGTAGCGGCGTTCTGTCTGGTGACCAAGAACATACGGGCGGATCACGGAGTGGGTGCCATCAGCGGCAATTAATACATCGCCCACCGCGATATGCCCATCTTCAAAATACGCCCGCACGCCTCCATCAAATTCTTCAACTTTAGCCACGCGTTTGCCAAACTGAATATCTGTGCGGCCATAGGTATCGATCAGCATGTCTTGCAGTTCAGCCCGCGCCACAGGATAGGGGCGTTCGCCGACGCTTTTGATTAAAGGATCGAGACTAAAACGCGTCAGGGTTTGGCCGTGGACAAACTCTTTGTAGGCCATAAATTCCATCGGCCCACCGAGTTGCTGAAGCTGCTCTTTCATGCCGAGCCAGTTCAGGCATTTTACGCCATTGGGCCAAATTGAAATCGCCGCACCGACGGGTTTGATCTCTTTCACCGCTTCATAGACTTCCGTTGCAATGCCACATCTTTTCAGGGCAATTGCCGCTGAAAGTCCACCAATGCCGCCGCCAATTATGATCGCTTTCATCCGAGTCTCCTTTGGGTTACAAAGATGTTAAGCAATATCTATACCAGCGTGGTAAACCGTTCAGTTCAGCGGTGGCAGGCGGTGCGCGGCAAATCTATTGTGCAAAAGTGGGGAAACCTGGTGGTGCAAAGATTTATTCTGCACCATTATTTCCCACAGAAACCAAAGAAGGAGAGGTAGCGTGCGGGATTCCGATAACTGGCAAGACGACCTGATTAACATTGACGACAGCATTACGTTACACTCTATCCACGAACGTTACGTGGATGAAATCTTTGCGCTGGTGCAGAAGAATAAAGCCTGTCTGCGAATGGCGATGGATTGGCCGCAATATGTTTTGTCGGTTGAGGATTCGCGCAAAATGGCGCAGGGCAACTACCTGTTGCATCATCGCGGTTACGCGAAAATGTTCCTGATATTTCAGCAGCAGAAAATGGTTGGGGTCATTTCGTTTAACCAGATTGAACCCACTAATAAAGTGGCTTACATCGGTTATTGGCTGGATAAAGACGCTCAGGGGCAAGGGATTATTTCCCGCGCACTACAGGCCGTGGTTGAGAAATATTCCCGCGAAGGAATGGTGCGCCGTTTTGTCATTAAGTGCATCGTCAGTAATACCGCCAGCAACCAGGTGGCGTTGCGCAATGGCTTCACGCTTGAAGGCTGTCTGAAGCAGGCCGAGTTTTTAAACGGCGTATTTTATGACCAGAATATTTACGGACGAATCGTGGAACAGGGCGATAGCCTTTCCCGCTCGGCTCAATACACGCCATAAAATGGCGAGCGCGTGACACGTTGTTCGCCGTTAATATCCTTAATCCCACGAATATGAATCAGTTCGCCTCCCAAACCATCGACCGCCGCCTTATCGTAAATGTTCACGCTATTCTCGATTAACACATTACCGGTAATGCGCGCCTGGCCGTAGATTTGCACCTTGTTGTCGAGCTGAATCGGCCCGCCGATAAGCGTGGCATCATCGAAAATATGCACCTGATGTTTTAATACACAATCGCCTTTAATCAGCGCGTTACCATAAACTTGCGAAGAGTAACGAATAGTTGGGATTTGGTCATCGCCGCGCCCGGCAATAATCCGCGCATTGTCAAACACGCGCGCACAGTCGCAAACCCAAATATTGTTCTCGTCGTTGCCTTCAAGAATGGCGTGGCCGAAGACTTCGGCGCGGTGTTCAATAAAAGCATTGTTGACCAGGGCATTGCCAAAAACTTGCGCCTGATGTACCACGCGGGATGCGTTTATGGTGGCGTTGCCGTAAATTTGCAGCAACTTATTGTCGTCGGCAGTCAACCCACGAACGGCAATCACCTGGCTGCCGTTCAGGATGCGAGCTGCATCGAAAATCCGGCATTCACCGCTGATCAGTGATTGTTCAACGAAGCTTTTACCGCTGACATGAGCCTGGTGGCAAAGGGTAGAGCTGCCATGAATTTGCGCATCCTCAGTCACGCATGAGCCACCGAAAACCACGCTTTCGTGGCCATAAATCCAGCAATGGCCTTGCTGGCTGAGATTGTCTTCGTTTTCAATCCAGCCCCCAAGTTGCCCGGCTTTAACATCGCTGAAATCGCAAAGTGCGACCACCTGCCAAAGTTTCACCTGTTGTTTTGTGCCATCAACCAGATAATCATGCAGACGTGCGTCACCCATTAGCTGATACTTGTTCATCCGATGTGCCTCAGTATTTGTTTCAATCGCTGTTTAAAACGTAGCAGGTAAATCCCCTGGTGGTGTTCTGCTGCGCCATCGCATAAAATGCACCCAAACTAAATTTTAAGATTTAAAATAAATGGATAAATCAGTAACCCGTCCCATGCTCAACCTCCCGGCTGGGTATTTTGGCATCGTGCTTGGTGTCATCGGCATGGGCTTTGCGTGGCGTTATGCCGCCAAAATTTGGTCAGTTTCACCTGCCATTGGTGATGCACTGGAAAGCCTGGCGATGGCTATCTGGCTGGCGTTAGCCGTGGCTTTTATCGTGCGTCTGGTTAAATATCCGCACAGCGTGGTAGAAGAAATCAATCACCCGCTAAAGGGGAGCTTTGTCAGCTTATTCCCCGCAACCACGATGCTGGTTTCTATCGCGCTGGAACCTTACTTTCGCTTTTTGGCTGCTGGGCTGTTTGCCTTCGGCGCGCTGGTGCAACTGGCTTACGCGGCATGGCAAAGTGCGGGGATGTGGCGGGGCAAGCTTCCGGCGGCTGACACCACTCCAGGGCTTTATTTGCCGACGGTGGCGAATAATTTTATCAGCGCCATGGCTTGCGGAGCGCTGGGATATCACGATCTGGGGATTTTATTCTTCGGGGCGGGGGTATTTTCCTGGTTAAGTCTTGAGCCTGCTATTTTGCAACGTTTGCGTAGCGGCGGTGAGTTACCGACCCCTGTGCGTACCTCGCTTGGTATCCAGCTTGCTCCGGCGTTGGTGGCGTGCAATGCGTACCTGAGTGTCAACGGTGGGCAAGCGGATTTCTTCGCCAAAATGCTGTTTGGTTACGGGCTGCTGCAATTGCTGTTCATGTTGCGCCTGATGCCCTGGTATCTGAAGCAACCCTTTAACGCGTCGTTCTGGAGCTTCTCGTTCGGTCTTTCTGCCCTGGCGACGACGGCGCTGCATTTAAGCCACAGCAGTAATGACGGGCTTTTTAGCGCCATCGCACTGCCGCTGTTTATTTTCACTAATGTTATTATCGGTCTGTTACTGGTGCGCACGGTTGCCTTGCTTTACCAGGGTAAATTACTGTTACGTAGCGAACGGCCTACGAAAAGGACAAATTAAGATGGCTTCTGAAAACTATTACACCGAGAAATATGGTTTAACCCGCACTCACTCTGAAGTGCTGAATGCGGTCACCATCGTCCCACCGGGTAAAACGCTGGATCTCGGTTGTGGCAGCGGGCGCAACAGTTTGTATCTGAATCAAAAAGGGTTTGATGTGACCGCCTGGGATAAAAACCAGATGAGTATCAGCAACCTGAATAAAATTATTGCAGCAGAAGGGCTGAAAAACATCATCACCGATGTGGTCGATTTGAACACATTGGCGTTCGACGGTGAGTACGACTTTATCCTGTCGACTGTGGTGATGATGTTTTTAGAACGCGATACCATTCCTCGATTAATTGCGAATATGCAGCGTTGCACCAAACCCGGGGGCTATAACTTAATCGTTGCCGCCATGGACACCGAAGATTTCCCTTGTACTGTCGGTTTTCCATTTGCTTTTGCTGAAGGTGAATTACGCAATTATTACGCGGGCTGGGAATTACTTAAATATAACGAAGATGTCGGTGAATTACATAAGACCGACGAGCAAGGTAATCGTATTAAATTACGTTTCGCCACTATGTTGGCACGCAAAAATTAACCTATTGGCCACGCGCGGTTTTGTAACACAGTGCGATAGCCATCGTTATCAATAAAGGTACGACCGGCGACATCCCAATAAGGATTAAAACTATTAATGGTTAAAAAACCTGCATTCAGCATTTGCTGGCAGGTTTTTTGCCATAGGATGTTATCTGGATAATAAAGTACCAACAGGTCGTCCACGGTAGCCGCAGGTTCTACCGGGTGGCGGTGGCACACAGTAAACTCAAGGTGCCAGCTTAAATCGCTACGCCCTAGCATGATGCCGCTAAAACCATCATGTTCATCAAAATTCCCCAGTTCTTGCAAACCTAAGCCGAGGCAATACAACTTTTTACTTTCTGCAAGATCGGTAACTGGTCGGGCAATGCGCAGATGAGGGATCATGTTTATTCCTTATTATTTGTCGTAATTATGTATTTTAGATTATACATACAAAAATAATTATTATTTATCTGTGAGTAGCAATAAAATTCACTCTGAAAAGTTTGGTTTTAAACTCATTAGCATTTTTCACCGCTTATTATTCTCCTTTTTATTGCTATAACGCGCTCGCTTACATGCAATCTAAACGGAGGATTAATGAAAACTTCAATGTTTTTAAAAGTAGTCTGTCTTACAGGAATATTAGCGTTAGCGGGTTGTGCTTCTTCTACACCGGAACCTGAAAAATATTCAGGATTCTTAAAAGACTATTCTGGGCTGGAAAAAACTGAAACGACCACGGGCAGAACTATCGTGCGTTGGGTTGACCCTGACTATAAAGGGAGCAATTACGACAGCCTGGTGTATAACCCGATCACCTATTACCCGGAGCCACAACCGAACACACAAATTGGCAGGAAAGTGTTGGACGGTTTGTTGAACTACACCAATACCAAACTTAAGAGTGCTGCCCAAGCGCGCATCCCACTGGTGGCGACATCAGGCCCTCGCAGCCTGATCTTCCGTGGTGCCATCACCGCAGTAGACAGTTCTAAAGAAGGTCTGCAATTCTACGAAGTGGTGCCTATTGCGCTGGTTGTCGCAGGTACGCAAGCGGCGACGGGCCACCGTACTATGAACACCAACCTCTATTTCGAGGCGGAACTCATTGATGCGGCAACGCAGAAAACGGTGATGCGTGTGGTGCGTAAAGGCGAAGGCGAAGATTTAAGCAATGAAAATACGGAGATGACGCTGGATACGCTTAAACAGGTTATTGATGATCTGGCGACAGATGCCTCAACATTTGATACCCAACAAAAATCGTGAATCTAAAGGGAGCCTGGCTCCCTTTTTAATCGCTTTACACCGTGCGTTTGCGCCACGTCAGCAAGTTAAACATCCCCGGTTTCGAGAACATCACCAGATTCCCCAGCAGGATCATCACCAGCCCGATAATCGCATTGCTGTGCCAGATGTAACCTTCATAGAGCGTTGACAGACTAAGCGCGACTAACGGGAACAGCAGCGTGCTGTAAGCCGCCTGGCTGGCACCAATACGCCCGACCAGCGTGAAATAGGCACCAAAGGCAATCACCGAACCAAAAATCGCCAGATAGAACAGCGAACCCAGATAGCGTAGCGTGAACTCCGGCATAAACGAATCCCCACGCAATAGAGCCAGCACACCCATGATCACGGTGCCATAAAACATCGCGTAGGTATTGGTGGACAGAGTCTCCAGCCCGCGGCGCTGATGCCGCGTACTGATCATATTGCCCAGCGAGAAACCAAAAGTACCGAGCGCGCTTAAGCCGATCCCCAGCAGCAACGACGGTGCCAGTTGCGTGGCGACCAGGTCATGCCAGAATAGGGCGACCACCCCAGAAATGCCGAGCACCGCCGCTGGCAACAAGCTTTTGTGCGGGCGCTGGCGGAAGAAAATCATGCTATTCACGGCGTTAAACAGTACCGCCATGGAGAAAATTACCGATTCCAGGCCGGAGCTGATATACGCGGCGGCATGATAAAAGCAGACGAAGTTAAAGCCGAAAACGCAGCCGCCTTGCAGCATACAGAACAGATGGTCGCGCAGACTGATACGACGCAAGCGCCCCAATGCCTTCAGCACCACCAGCATCACTATCGCCGCCACGGCAAAACGCCAGAAAATAGAAACGGGTACGGATACCACGCCTTGCTGCATATAAATGGCTAGCCACGTTGTACCCCAAATCACTACCACCAAAATATAAAGTAACGCATTCATGTTGTTATCTCCCGAAACGGATGGCAGGAGTATCGGTGAAAGCGCGGGCAGATACTTTCATGCAGTTGCGGCGCTTGCATATTCTTGCGGTTTTTTTTACCGGAGGGATTGTTAATGGCTGGTAACAGGCTCGCGCACTACTTAAACTGTGACTCCTGAACTTTGATGGCCGCCCGTTATGACCCAGCCGTATCACGCATTTGAAAATCTTCGCCAGCACAACGCGGTGCTGGAAGATAACGTGCAGCTAGGCTCCGGGATTCAACTCTCGGCGTGGTCAAACAGCCTCGATCGTGTGACACAATGCAGCGATCACCATACCTTGAGCATGTATGTGAATGAGGGCTACGAAACCTATCAGAAAACCTCGGCGGGCTGGAAGAATGGTGGCGGGCCGGACCGTTTTTGCCTGATGCCAAAAGAGAGCGAAACGACCTGGGATATCCGCAATCACTTTTCGTTTGTGCATCTGTATTGTACTGATGAGCATCTGCGCAATATTGCCGAGCAAATCTGGGATCGCAGCCCGGCGGCTATCCAGCTCGATGAGAAAATCTTCAGTGATGACCCGCGCATTACGCAGTTATATCGCCACTTTTTATTGAGCAGCGACTGGCAACAGCAGGCAAATCATTTGATGTTAAGCACCGCATCGACATTGTTGCTCACCCACCTGGTGCAGACTTACAGCAATGTGCAGTGGCGCTTGCCGAATGTGCGTGGCGGGCTGGCTCCCGTGGTGTTACGCAATATCCAGGCGTACATTGAACAACATCTTAGCGAACCTTTAACCCTGACTGAACTGGCTGTAGAAGCGGGTTTGAGCGAGTTTCATTTTGCGCGCATGTTCAAGCAGTCGACACAACTTGCCCCGCATCAGTATGTGATGCAGCGGCGCATGTTACGCGCCGAAGCGCTGGTGAAAAACAGCCCGTTAACGTTGACCGATATTGCGATGGCTTGCGGATTTAGCTCGGCAAGCCATTTCAGCAATCGCTTTAAAGCCACAATCGGTGTGACACCTTCGCAACTACGCGCGGCGGGAAAGTGAGAACAGCGCGTAACAGATTCCACCCGCTACCAGTCCCCAAAAAGCAGAACCCACGCCCAACAAACTGACGCCTGACGCGGTGACCAAAAATGTCACTATCGCGGCATCGCGCTCCCGTTCGTGGTTTAACGCCTGAAACAAGCTTCCGGCGATGGTGCTCAGCAATGCCAAACCTGCCAGGGTATGAATATAAGCCACCGGGAGTGCGGTGAGTAATGTGGTTATCGAGCCGCCAAAAATACCGGCCAGTAAATAAAATACCCCAGCGGCTGCGGCAGCAAGCCAGCGTTTTGCCGGATCAGGATGAGCTTCGGAACCCTGGCAAATTGCGGCCGTGATTGCAGCAATACAGATTGAAAACACACCGAACGGTGCCAGCAGCAGAGCAATAGCGGCAGTCACGACAATCAGCGGTGAGACGGGAACGTCATAACCCGAAGCTTTTAGCGTAGCGACACCGGGCGCATTTTGTGACGCCATCGTGACGAGGAAGAACGGAATACCGATACCCAGCAAGCTGCTGAGTGAAAAATGCGGAGCCGTAAACTCAGGCATCACCATCGCCACAGGCACGCTGCCGCTTTGCAGATTTCCACTCATCACACAGACCAACAGACCGATAACCATGGCGACCACGACGGCATAACGCGGTGCCCAGGCTTTTGCCAACAACCAGCCAAGCAACATGCTCGCGCAAAGCAAAAAATTGCCCTGCAATGAAGTAAAGGCATCGAGGCCAAAGCGCAGCAAAATTCCCGCCAGCATGGCGGCGGAGAGTGTTGAAGGGATGAGGCGCATTAAGCGGGCGAACAGGCCGGTCGCACCACACAGCAGAATCAACAACGAGGAGAAAAGAAAGACGCCAACGGCTTCGTTTAGCGAATGCCCAGGCAGGCTGGTGGCGAGCAGCGCAGCACCTGGCGTTGACCAGGCGGTGAGAATCGGCGTGCGGTACCAAATTGTCAGTACCAGGGTGCTGATACCCATGCCAATCCCCAGCATTGTCAGCCAACCGGCGATCTGCATGGTGTTAGCACCCGCGGCCTCAGCGGCCTGCCAGATGATCGCTGCGGAACTTGCGTAGCCGACTAATACGGCAACAAAACCGGTCAGCACCGTCGGTAACGGAATCGAAATCGAGCGCATCATATCTTCCTTATTGTTGACGGCAAACTATAGCATTACAAACCGTTAACAACAGACCGGATGATATTGAAAAATCTGCAAGATCGTATTCTCGAATGTTGCTGCGTTATTCCGACTTATGCGAAGCATCTCCGAGATAAGCCAGCGCATCCTGGCGTTCCATTGGGCGCGAGAAGAAGTAACCCTGCATATATGGGATGCCACACTGTTCCAGCATATGGCGCTGTGTCTCGGTTTCGACACCTTCAGCAATCACCCGGAAGTTGAGGGTTTTAGACATATCCATCACCGCCTGCACAATAGACAAGCCTTTGTTTTCGATGTGTTGAATAAATGAACGGTCGATTTTAATGTAATCGATATTCATATTCTGGATAACAGAAAGGCTTGAATAACCGGTCCCGAAATCATCGACGGAAAATTTCACACCACACTTCTGCAACTGACTCACTTTATGGTTAACCTGCATTTGTTCAGACTGGAAGATCGATTCCGTCACTTCCAGGTGCAGCAAATGCCCGGGAATAGCCTGCTGTTCGATAACCTGCTTAACGTTATTCACAAAATCTTTATCGTAAAACTGAATCAGAGAAATATTCACGCACATGCAGATTTCGGCGTGGCCCTGGCGCAGCGTCACCAACATTTTGCAGGCTTCTTCCAGAACCCAACTGCCGATTTCGACAATGCGACCGCTTTGTTCCAGCAAGGGAATGAATTCAACAGGCGAGATTTCCTGGTCTTGATAATGCCAGCGTAGTAAGGCTTCAAAGCTGACAATCTGGCCAGCGGAATCAACAATGGGTTGATACACCAGACGCAGTTCCTGGCGCTCAAGTGCGCATTTTAACGCCTCGTTGAGCATGATTTTACGATGCAGATTGTGTTCCAGATTGAGATTATAAAAAGCCATGCGTTCCGGATATTTGCCCTTTTGCGAATACATGGCGATATCAGCCAGTTGGATAAGGCGCGTGACTGAGGTGTCATGTTCCGGGCACACTGAAATCCCAATGGTGGCGTTGAGGGTGATGGTTTGGTCGCCTAAATCTATGGGCTGAGAAAGGGTGGCGGTAATTTTTTGCGCCAGCGCGCGGATCGTCTGATGTCGGTTTTCTTTTACCAGCAAGATAAACTCATCTCCGCCCCAGCGGCACATTAGCGTGTCAGCGGCATTACAGCTTTTTAGCCGCTCACTGATATTCACTAATACGTTGTCGCCAGCATTATGACCGAGCGTGTCATTAATATTTTTAAAACCATCCAGATCGATAAAAAAGATGGCAAAGCCTGTTATATGGTGTAGGTTGAAATCTTGCTCTACACGTTCGACGGCAGATAAGAACGCTGTGCGATTGTATAAACGGGTTAACGAATCTTTATTCGAGATCTCATAAACTTCCTGAGTCCTGATGCGGATAGTTTCTTCCATGCGTGAGACCAGTTTTTTGTTTCTGTAACGTAACAAAATGGCTTCTTTAATATAATTTGCGGAACGTGCTGACGAGATGATCATTATTATCGTGAAGCAAATCCCCAGACCGCCAAGATTAATTTTATATTGTTCGGGCTGCATCATGAGCAAAACTGACATTGGTATCAGGATAATAATGTTGTATATCGAAGCAAGCATGAGATTAGCGGAAAGAATGCTGGTTGCGCCTCCGGCCATGGCGGCCAGAATCACATTGGTAGAGCTGAGTTCTTCGATAGAAAATTGTTGGTAGAAAATGACCGCATACAAGCTCCACATCAACGCGGTGAGCAAACATCCGCAAGAAAACCGCATGGTCCAACTCTTTCTGCTTTTGCCTTCTGGGGTGCTTTTTAACCACATGCGTGTATCAACAACTCGAACGGCGAGAATAGCTGTCATCACCAGCCACCAGATGACTTTTGCATGCAGATTATTATTGGTGAAAGTGAAGGCAAGGGTAGTGGCCGCAATAAAGGTAATCAGAATGCCGGGTAATGAGTTGCTGTAGAGCAACCGGACACCTTCTGATTGATAGAGCTTTGAGTGTTCGAGGTTTTTTGTCATTTTCAATTATCTTAACTCTGTCATTCATTTAGCTCCCACATAAACAGACCTAATATGATAACTCATGGTAATTATTTCCATTGTGAGTATAAATTATATCAATATCTAGTACAGCATCTTTAGCTAATTCAGTGTTATTACTGCGTGTATGAAGCCCCAGAGGAAAAAAATCGCAGCGGAGGAGGCGGATGCACCATTTTCTATGGGCTGCGCAGCTCTTTGCATACGTGCCCAATCTGACTACAATGGCCGCCTTTCGCCCATAACACAGAAAACAAATTCACTATGCGCCTGCACGCCAATCATCTCGAATTACTCAGTCCTGCCCGTGATACCGCCATTGCCCGTGAAGCCATTTTGCATGGTGCGGATGCGGTTTACATCGGTGGGCCTGGCTTTGGCGCTCGCCATAATGCCGGTAACAGTCTGCAAGACCTTGCAGAACTGGTGCCGTTTGCCCATCGTTATGGGGCGAAAATTTTCGTTACGCTCAACACCATTCTGCATGACAACGAACTCGAACCCGCTCGTCATATGATCCACGACCTGTATCAGGCCGGTGTCGATGCGCTGATTGTGCAGGACATGGGCGTGATGGAAATGGATCTGCCGCCGATTGAAATTCATGCCAGCACCCAGTGCGACATTCGTAGTGTAGAAAAAGCGAAGTTCCTTTCTGATGTGGGTTTCTCGCAAATCGTGCTGGCGCGTGAATTGAACCTCAAACAAATTCGCGCTATCCACGAAAACGTTGATGCCACCATTGAATTCTTTATTCATGGTGCGTTGTGTGTGGCGTATTCCGGGCAGTGTAATATCTCCCACGCCCAGACAGGGCGCAGTGCAAACCGTGGAGATTGCTCCCAGGCTTGCCGTTTGCCGTACACACTTAAAGACGATCAGGGCCGCGTGGTGGCCTATGAAAAACACCTGCTGTCGATGAAAGACAATGACCAGAGTGCCAACCTGGCGGCGTTGGTCGATGCTGGTGTGCGTTCCTTCAAGATAGAAGGGCGCTACAAAGATATGAGCTATGTGAAAAACATCACCTCGTATTACCGTCAGTTGCTGGATGAATTAATGGAGCAGCGCACCGATCTGGTTCGTGCTTCTTCGGGCGTGACCTCGCATTTCTTTATTCCTTCGCCGGACAAAACTTTCCACCGTGGTAGCACCGACTATTTCGTTAACGAGCGCAAAATCGATATCGGCGCGTTCGATTCACCGAAATACATCGGCCTGCCAGTGGGCGAAGTGCTGAAAGTCGGCAAAGATTTCCTTGATGTGAATGTCAGCGATTCATTGACCAACGGCGATGGCCTGAACGTGCTGATTAAACGTGAAATCGTTGGTTTCCGTGCTAATACCGTAGAGAAAACCGGTAAAAATCAGTACCGCGTCTGGCCAAACGAAATGCCGGAAACCCTGAAAAACGTGCGTCCGAACCATCCTCTGAACCGTAACCTTGACCATAACTGGCAGCAGGCGTTGACGAAAACGTCCAGCGAACGCCGGATTGCGGTAGATATGGAGTTAAGCGGTTGGCAGGAACAATTGGTTCTGACGATTACCAGTGAAGAAGGTGTGAGCGTCAGTAAAACGCTGGAAGGGCAGTTCGAAGTGGCGAACAACCCAGAAAAGGCTTACGGCAGCCTGCGTGACAGCCTGGCGAAACTGGGGCAAACCATGTACCAGGCACGCAAAGTCGACCTGAATTTGCCTGCCGCGTTGTTTATTCCCAATAGCCAGCTTAACCAGTTACGCCGTGAAGCTATTGACGAACTGAGTGAAGCGCGTTTGCAGCAGTACCAACGCGGCAGCCGTAAAGCGGTGAGTGAGCCTGCGCCAGTTTACCCTGATGAACACCTCACTTTCCTGGCCAACGTGTACAACCACAAAGCGCGTGAATTCTATCAGCGTTACGGCGTGAAATTGATTGATGCGGCGTATGAAGCGCACGAAGAAAAGGGCGAAGTGCCGGTGATGGTAACCAAGCACTGTCTGCGTTTTGCCTTCAACTTATGCCCGAAACAGGCAAAAGGCTCGGTGAAAAGCTGGAAAGCCACCCCCATGCAACTGGTGCATCAGGATGAAGTGCTGACGCTGAAATTTGACTGCAAGCCGTGCGAAATGCACGTGATTGGCAAAATGAAGAATCACATTCTCAAAATGCCTTTGCCGGGCAGCGATATTGTGGCGTCCATTAGCCCGGATGAATTGTTGAAGACGATGCCGAAACGCAAATAAACATTGTTGGATGACGCTGCGTTTATCCGACCTGGGTGACTGATTCTACAATGGTTTTGTAGGTCGGATAAGCCTAAGCGTCATCCGACATTGGCTGCTTAACTCTGCGCCCGCAACTGGTCAATCATCCAGCGCCCTGCGGGCCCAGGTGGCGTTTTGTTCGACCACAACACATCCACGTCAATACGCTGCGGCCAGCCTGCAACCGGCAACTCTTGCAAAACATCGTGACCAAACTGCTCGACCAGCCAGCGCGGCAAAATCCCCCAACCAAAACCTTGCTCCGCCATCTCCAGCAGCATCAGTAATGACGGTGACGACCACGTCGGGCCGCCGCTTTTGTTGCGCGTCGGGTCGGTAAAAGTACTCAAACTGAGCTGACGCACGGTTTGCAGGGTGTCCATCTCGACGGCAGGCAAGCGGGCTAACT
>NZ_JAHWLU010000088.1:0-21302 GCF_022134725.1 Buttiauxella sp. S19-1 | reverse complement strand
GTTCAATCTCGGCAATGGAGAAAGCGTAGAGCAGCAAGAACATTCGCAATAGCGACTTCGGTGCAAAAATTTTCATTTGAAAGCCAATTACGTGCGTTCGATAACGAAAAAACCAGTAATAAAGCCCTACAATTTGTCGTGAAAATTTTTTCATTGCCAAAATGGGCATAGATCACATAATGAGTAAAAAGCTAAAAATCACTGAAATTGCAGCAGAAACAGGGCTCTCCATCAGTACGGTTTCCCGCGTGCTGGCCGGGAAATCGAATACCAGCGAACTGGCCCGGCAACAGGTGCTCAACTGCGCCGAGCGAAAAGGCGTGCTTGAGGGCATGGCGGCGGGGCGTATGTTACTTAACAGCCTGGTCGTTTTTGCGCCGCAGCGTGCATTTGATGAGCGATCTGACGTTTTTTATTATCGCGTCACCCAGGGGCTGAGCAAGGCGCTGATACCCCATGAAGTACGGCTGCGTTACTGCGCGCTGGAAGAAAACGACAGCGACGCCAACATGTTCCTGAGCAAAATGAATGAGCCAGAAACGGAAGCGGCGATCTTACTGGGCATTGACGATCCGCACATTCACGATCTGGCAGTCGATCTCGGTAAGCCTTGCGTGTTGATCAACTGCCGTGACCGCAAAATGCGTTTGCCGGGAGTGGCACCGGATCACCAGTTAATTGGCGACTTTGCCGCGAGTTATCTGTTTGAACAGGGCCATAAAGAGATCGTCACTTTGCTGTGCTTACGGCGCTATACCATTGAGTTGCGTCTTGCCGGTATTCGCGATGCCTGGGAGGCCAGCAACCTGCAATTTGATGACGCACGCCACCTGATTACCGCGCAAAGTTTCAGCTCCAAAGAGAGTGAAAAGTTAATCAGCGAATTTCTGGAAAACACGCCGCGCCAGCAGTTACCCACGGCTTTTTTGGTGGGTGGTGATTTTATGGCGGCAGGAGTGGTCAGTGCGCTGCAAAACGCGGGTTTGCGCGTACCGCATGATATTTCAGTGATGAGCATCGATGGTTTTAACCTGGCAGCTATCCACGATGTACCGTTAACTTCGGTGCATGTCCCGCGTGACCAGTTGGGTGAGGAAGCGGTGCATATTCTCCAGCAACGTTTAATACGCCCGGATGCGCCAGTGGGGAATTTACTGCTTAACGGCATGCTGGTGGTGCGTGAATCGGTGCGCCGTATTCGCCCGAATAAAAACCATACGGCGGTCAGCAGCGTGGGGCTTTATGACGAGTGAGTGCCGCACACCTCACATTGCGGATTGCGCGGCAGTTTCATCTCGCGGAACTGGCAGGTCATCGCGTCGTACATCACGATTTTCCCGCTGGCCGGCGTGCCGTAATGCGCCAGCAGTTTGATGGCTTCCATCGCTTGTAAAGAACCAATAACGCCGACTAACGGTGCCATCACACCCGCTTCAACACAGGTGAGCGCGTTGTCGCCAAACAGGCGGCTCAGGCAGCGGTAACACGGTTCGCCATCCTGATAAGTGAATACGCTGATTTGCCCTTCCATACGAATGGCCGCAGCGGAAACCAGCGGTTTTTTCAGCGTAAAACAACACTGATTGAGCTGATTGCGAATCGCCACGTTATCAGTGCAATCCAGTACCAGATCGTGCTTCGCTACTAACTCCAGCAGTTGCGTTTCATCAAGCAGCGCATTAACCGTATCAATCTGAATATGCGGGTTGATTGCGGCCAGCGCATTGCGCGCAGAGTCGACTTTTAACTGCCCAATTGTGGCATCGCGGTGCAGGGTCTGGCGCTGCAAATTAGACAGCGCCACAGTATCAAAATCTAACAATGTCAGGTGGCCGACACCTGCCGCCGCCAGATACGGCGCGCTGGCGCAACCGAGACCGCCGAGCCCAACAATCAAAACACGCGCGGCTTTCAACGCTTCCTGGCCGTCAAAATCAAAACCACGCAAAATAATTTGCCGGTTGTAGCGCATCATTTCTTGATCGCTCAGTTCAGCGCTCATGGTTAGCCCCCAAACAGATGATTAAATGGCTCAACGTCAACCCAGTCGCCCGCCTCAACGTTACTACGTTCAAGCTCCAGTACGATAAAACAGTTGGCCTGGCTAAATGAGCTGAAAATATGTGAACCCTGATGGCCAGTGCTCAATACTTCTAATTGCCCATCTTCACCGGTACGCATAATGCCACGCTGGAAATCGAGGCGGCCGGGGGATTTTTTCAGGCGGCCGACGGTACGCACACGCTGGCGTGGTGGCAGGGCATTACCTTGCTGGCCGCTTAATTTGGCTAACAGCGGCTGAACCAATTGGTAGAAGGTTAGTGCCGCAGAAACTGGATTACCCGGCAGGCCGCAGAACCAGCTGTTTTTCAGGCGACCAAAGGCAAACGGTTTACCTGGTTTAATTGCCAGTTTCCAGAAACCAACTTCACCGAGTTCTTCAAGCAACTGTTTGGTGTAATCCGCTTCACCGACCGAAACGCCGCCGCTGCTGATCACCACATCGGCCTGGCTGTCAGCTTCAATAAATGCCGCTCGCAGAGTTTCAGGATCATCACGGATAATCCCTAAATCAATGACCTCGCAACCTAATTGCTCAAGCATGATATGCACCGCCAGGCGGTTGGTGTCGTAAATTTGCCCTTCGCCAAGCGGAGTGCCTGGCAGTTGCAGTTCATCACCGGTTGAGAACACGGCGACGCGAATCGCGCGTAGCACCGCGACTTCGGCGATACCCAGTGAGGCAATTAGAGGTAATTCCGCGGCAGTCAGTTTTTTACCCGCAGGTAGCACGCTCGCGCCCTGGCGAATATCTTCGCCACGCAGGCGAACGTTTTGCCCGTTTTTCACGGCTTCGTTAAAACGCACACCGCTTTCGGTGACGGTGGTTTCTTCCTGCATCACCACCGCGTCGGTACCTGCTGGCACCGGTGCACCGGTCATAATGCGAATGCAGGTTGCCTCCGGCCATTCACCGCTAAAAGGTTGACCAGCGAAAGCTTTTCCCGCCACCGGCAATGCCGTACCTAACGCCAAATCTTTCAGGCGTACCGCGTAGCCATCCATTGCAGAGTTATCAAACCCCGGGACATCAATTGGTGAAGTGACAGGGTGCGAGGTAATGCGCCCGGCAGCCTTCAGCAAAGGGATGGACTCAGATTCGGTGACAGGAACAATACGCGACAACATCTGTTCCATTGCGGTTTCGAGGGGGATAAGACCGGCGGTAAATTCCATGAAAGCTCCTGCAACGCGGGAAAAATATGGCGAACATTATGTCAGAGAAATGCCTGGTGCTGAATGTTCCATTGGGAGTAATCGAATTCGGCATTTTCCTTTACATCACATTTACATCTTTCTATATTCAAAAATCGTCTCATAGCGATTCAATTTATCTGATATTTATAGCTTTCCCTGGTCGGATAAGCGCAGCGTCATCTGACCACACAACGGACTCCGACAATATAACGAACTCTGACAAGGCAATGTCGAAATGAGCAAAGCAGTAATCGCGATTCACGGTGGCGCGGGAGCCATTACTCGTGCACAACTCAGCCCTGAAAAAGAGCTGCTATATATTAAAGCTTTATCGGAAATCGTTGAGGTGGGCCAGTCCGTGCTGGGTGCGGGTGGCAGCGCGTTAGACGCCGTCACCGAAGCGGTGCGCTTGCTCGAAGAATGCCCGTTGTTTAACGCCGGTATCGGCGCCGTCTTTACCCACGACGGCACCCATGAACTGGACGCCTGCATCATGGATGGCAACACCCTCGAAGCGGGTGCCGTGGCGGGTGTCAGCCATATTCGCAACCCCGTTCTGGCAGCGCGCCAGGTGCTGGAACACAGCCCACATGTGCTGTTGATTGGGCGCGGTGCAGAAAACTTTGCACAGCAACAAGGCCTTGAGCCTGTTTCGCCGGACATCTTTTTCACTCAGGAACGCTGGGATCAACTACAACGTGCCCGAACCAGCCAGCAAACCGTGCTTGATCACGATGGTGACGAGCCGATCAATTCAGATACCAAATTTGGCACGGTCGGAGCCGTGGCACTCGATCAATATGGCAATTTGGCCGCCGCAACCTCTACGGGCGGGATGACCAACAAAATGCCAGGCCGCGTAGGCGATTCACCGATTATCGGTGCGGGTTGCTATGCCAATAACGCCAATGTGGCCGTCTCTTGTACCGGAACGGGCGAAGTATTTATGAAAACGCTTGCGGCCTACGATATTGCAGCGTTGATGGAATATGGCGGGCTGAGTCTGCAACAAGCGACAGAACGCGTAGTGATGGAAAAACTTCCGGCGCTGCAAGGCAGTGGCGGGGTGATTGCTATCGATAACGAAGGCAATGTGGCGTTGCCATTTAATAGTGAAGGGATGTACCGCGGCTACGGTTATGTCGGGGACGCCCCAAACGTTGGAATTTATCACAGCCAGGAGCATTGATGCCCCATAGTCACGAACTGCCCGACGACGAAGTGCTGTCTGTTAGCCGACTGAACGTTCGTTTTCGCCAGGAAAATGCCGACACCCAGGCGGTGTCCGATTTGTCGTTTGTACTAAAGCGCGGCGAAACACTGGCGATTGTCGGGGAGTCCGGTTCTGGGAAATCAGTCACAGCGCTAGCCTTAATGCGCCTGCTGGAAAAGACCGCGAGCATTGTTGAAAGCGAAAAAATTTTGCTGCGTCGCCGCAACGGTGAGGTGATTGAACCGGCGACGCTGAGTTCATCGCAAATGCGCCATGTGCGCGGCGCGGATATCGCCATGATATTCCAGGAGCCGATGACGTCGCTCAACCCGGTATTTCCGGTGGGTGAACAAATTGCCGAATCTATCCGCCTGCATCAGGGGCTGGATAAACAGGCGGCGCTGGAAGAAGCACGGCGTATGCTCGAACGGGTACGCATTCCGGAAGCAAAAGCTATTTTGGGGCGTTATCCGCATCAGCTTTCTGGTGGCATGCGCCAACGCGTGATGATAGCGATGGCGCTGTCGTGCCGTCCGGCGGTGTTGATTGCCGATGAACCGACCACCGCACTCGATGTGACGATTCAGGCGCAAATCCTCCAGCTTATCCGCGTGCTGCAAGATGAAATGCATATGGGCGTGATATTTATCACCCACGATATGGGCGTGGTGGCCGATATGGCCGACCGCGTGCTGGTAATGTATCGAGGCGTGGCCGTCGAAACAGGCAGCGTGGAACAGATCTTTAACGCGCCTGTTCATCCTTACACCAAAACGCTATTGGCTGCGGTGCCGCGTCTTGGCGCGATGAATGGCCGTGATTTACCGCGCAAATTCCCGCTGGTGAATCCAGAACATCCTGACCGTACAGAACCTGAAACCGAACAAGACACTATTCCGTCTGGTGCGGTGCCGGTGCTGCAAGTGCGCGACCTGGTGACGCGTTTTGATATTCGCAGTGGCATTTTCAACCGCGTCACCAGTCGCGTATACGCAGTAGAAAAAGTGAGTTTTGACTTATGGCCTGGCGAAACGCTGGGGCTGGTGGGAGAGTCAGGCAGTGGCAAATCCACCACCGGACGGGCGCTGTTGCGGCTGGTAGAAACTCAGGGTGGCAGCATTCATTTCAACGGCCAACGTATCGACACGCTCTCCAATGCCGACATGCAGCATGTGCGCAAAGACATCCAGTTTATTTTCCAGGATCCGTATGCCTCGCTCGACCCGCGTCTGACGGTGGGTTATTCGATTATGGAACCGTTGCTGGTTCATAACGTGATGTCCACAGCGCAGGCGCAACAACGCGTGGCGTGGTTACTCGAACGCGTGGGATTGCAGCCCGAACATGCGTGGCGTTATCCCCATGAGTTTTCCGGCGGTCAACGTCAGCGCATTTGCATTGCGCGCGCACTGGCACTCAATCCGAAAGTGGTGATTGCCGATGAGTCTGTCTCGGCACTGGATGTCTCTATTCGTGCGCAAATCATCAACTTGCTACTCGATTTACAGCGTGAGTTTGGCATCGCCTTTTTGTTTATTTCCCATGACATGGCGGTAGTTGAGCGCATTTGTCATCGCGTGGCGGTGATGTATCTCGGGCAAATTGTCGAAATCGGCCCGCGTCGCGCGGTGTTTGAAAACCCGCAGCACCCGTATACCCGCAAACTCATGGCTGCTGTACCGGTTGCCGACCCCGCGCACCGTCGGCCTAAACCTGTTTTGCTTTCCGATGACATCCCCAGTAGCACGCACAAACTGGGGTTTGAACCGCATGTTGCAACGCTTGTGAATGTTGGACCAGGGCACTTTGTTGCCCGGTCACAGTGATATTTTTGGCAGGGATAATCAGGAGAACTTCATGACCGCATTAAAAAGTACCAAGTGGCTAGTGGCCGCAGGTCTGGCAACCAGCGTGATTGCCGCTCCGGCATTCGCTGCAAAAGATGTCGTTGTTGCTGTGGCATCCAATTTCACCACGCTTGACCCGTATGATGCCAACGATACGCTGTCGCAGGCGGTGGCAAAGTCGTTTTATCAGGGGCTGTTTGGTCTGGATAAAGAGATGAAACTGCAAAACGTGCTGGCGGAAAGCTATACCGTTTCTGACGACGGGCTGGTTTACACCATCAAACTGCACTCGGGGGTTAAATTCCAGGATGGCACCGATTTCAACGCCGAAGCGGTGAAGGCCAACCTTGATCGCGCCAGCAATCCGGAAAACCACCTCAAGCGCTACAACCTGTATAAAGCGATTGCTAAGACCGAAGCGGTTGACGCCAGTACGGTAAAAATCACCCTCAAACAGCCATTCTCGGCGTTTATCAATATTCTGGCCCATCCGGCAACGGCGATGATTTCCCCGACGGCACTGAAAAAATATGGCAAAGAGATTGGTTTCCATCCGGTCGGCACTGGCCCATATCAACTGGACACCTGGAACCAGACCGATTTTGTGAAGGTCAAGAAGTTCGACGGTTACTGGAAACAGGGTTTACCTAAACTCGACACCATCACCTGGCGCCCGGTGGTGGATAACAATACCCGCGCGGCCATGCTGCAAACTGGCGAGGCGCAATTTGCCTTCCCAATTCCTTACGAACAGGCAGGGGTGCTTGCGAAAAACGACAAGCTGGAACTGGTGGCTTCGCCTTCCATCATGCAGCGTTACCTCAGCATGAACGTGACGCAAAAGCCGTTTGATAACCCGAAGGTGCGTGAAGCCATTAACTATGCGATTAACCGCCAGGCGCTGGTGAAAGTGGCATTTGCCGGGTATGCGACACCAGCGGAAGGCGTGGTACCGCCATCTATCGATTTCGCACAAATTTACAAACCGTGGCCGTATGACCCGGCCAAAGCGCGTGCATTGCTGAAAGAAGCAGGCTATCCGAACGGTTTCGAAACCACTTTGTGGTCGTCTCATAACCACAGTACCGCGCAGAAAGTGTTGCAGTTCACTCAGCAGCAACTGGCGCAAGTGGGCATCAAAGTGAAGGTTACCGCGATGGATGCCGGGCAACGAGCTGCTGAAGTGGAAGGCAAAGGGCAAAAAGAGAGCGGCGTGAGAATGTTCTACACCGGTTGGTCGGCCTCGACTGGCGAAGCTGACTGGGCATTGTCGCCGTTGTTTGCCTCATCTAACTGGCCACCAACGCTGTTTAACACTGCGTTCTACAGCAATCCGCAAGTGGATAAAGACCTGACGGACGCGCTGAAAACCACCAACCGCGATGAAAAAGCGAAACTGTATAAAGACGCGCAGGACACTATCTGGAAGGAAAATCCGTGGGTGCCACTGGTGGTTGAAAAACTGGTTTCAGCACACAGCAAAACCCTCAACGGTTTTTATGTGATGCCGGATGCCGGGTTTAGTTTTGATGATGCGGATTTGAAAGAGTGATGATTTTGGTGGCGTGTTTTCACCCTCAGCCCGACCCTCTCCCTGAGGGAGAGGGGGAACGACACGCGATCCAATCCCCTCTCCTGGGGGAGAGGGTTAGGGTGAGGGGGGACAATGTTTAACTATTTCCTCAAACGCCTACTGGGCCTGATCCCCACATTGCTGATTGTCGCGGTGCTGGTGTTTCTGTTCGTCCATATGCTGCCAGGTGACCCGGCGCGGTTAATCGCCGGGCCTGATGCAGACGCCACCGTTATCGATATGGTGCGCAAACAGTTAGGCCTGGATTTACCGCTCTGGCAGCAATTCTTACACTACATCGGCAACATTTTGCAGGGCGATTTTGGCATCTCTATGGTGTCGCGCCGTCCGGTTTCCGAAGAGATCGCCAGCCGCTTTATGCCAACATTCTGGCTCACGCTCACCAGCATGGGGTGGGCGGTCATTTTCGGACTGTTCACTGGCATTATTTCTGCCGTCTGGCGTAATCGCTGGCCGGACAGACTGAGTATGACGATTGCGGTTTCCGGTATCTCTTTCCCGGCCTTCGCACTCGGCATGCTGCTGATGCAGGTTTTCTCCGTAGAACTGGGCTGGTTGCCGACGGTAGGGGCCGATAGCTGGCAGCACTACATTCTGCCGTCTGTCACGCTTGGCGCGGCAGTGGCGGCAGTGATGGCTCGTTTCACCCGTGCTTCCTTCGTCGATGTGCTGCAAGAAGATTACATGCGCACCGCGCGTGCTAAAGGGGTCAGCGAAACACTGATAGTTCTCAAACATGGGCTACGCAACGCGATGATCCCCGTGATTACCATGATGGGGCTACAGTTTGGCTTCCTGCTCGGTGGCTCAATTGTGGTCGAAAAAGTGTTTAACTGGCCGGGGCTTGGGCGCTTGCTGGTGGATTCGGTCGAGATGCGCGACTACCCGGTGATTCAGGCGGAAGTGTTGCTGTTCTCGCTGGAATTTATTGTCATCAACTTAGTGGTGGATTTGCTGTATGCCGCCATTAACCCAGCTATCAGGTACAAGTAAGGATGCGACTCTTTAACTGGCGACGCCAGGCGGTACTGAACGCGATGCCGATAGTTCGGCCCAATCAAGTGCGCACCCCGTGGCACGAATTTCTGCGCCGTTTGCGCAAGCAGCCGGTGGCGATGTTTGCCGGGGCTTTCGTGTTGTTTTTGGTTGCTATTGCGCTTATCGCACCGTGGATTTCTCCGTTCGATGCGGAAAACTATTTTGATTACGACCGGCTCAACGAAGGGCCGTCGATAGTGCACTGGTTTGGCGTAGATTCGTTAGGGCGCGATATTTTCAGCCGCGTGCTGGTGGGAGCGCAAATCTCGCTGGCGGCAGGGGTGTTCTCGGTGTTGATCGGCGCGGTAATTGGCACCGTTTGCGGCCTGCTGGCGGGATATTACGAAGGCTGGTGGGATCGCGTCATTATGCGTATTTGTGACGTGTTGTTCGCCTTCCCTGGGATATTACTGGCGATTGCAGTAGTGGCAGTAATGGGTACCGGCATGTCGAACGTGATAATCGCGGTGGCGATTTTTAGTATTCCTGCTTTTGCCCGCCTGGTGCGCGGCAATACGCTGGTGCTAAAACACCAAACCTTTATTGAATCGGCACGCAGTATTGGCGCCTCGGATGCGACGATTATCTTCCGTCATATTTTACCGGGCACGGTTTCGTCGATAGTGGTCTATTTCACGATGCGTATTGGCACATCGATCATTTCCGCGGCGAGTCTGTCGTTCTTAGGGTTAGGCGCACAGCCACCAACACCAGAGTGGGGCGCGATGTTAAACGAAGCACGCGCCGATATGGTGATTGCCCCACATGTGGCAATTTTCCCGAGTCTGGCGATTTTCCTGACGGTGTTGGCGTTTAATTTATTGGGAGATGGGCTGCGCGACGCGCTGGATCCCAAGATAAAAGGTTAACCCATTTTGTGTTCCCGTCGGGTGACAAGGCATAACTCTGGTAAGGAATGCACCGGAGGTTGTTCGCCCTGCATGGCATTGAGAATAGCGGTTGCCAAATCTTCACCTATCACCCTGAAAGGGACGTCAAAACCCGTAGGTTTTATCGGCAGAAATGATGAGATATCGCTGCTAAAAACTCCGGCAAAGAACGGGTAGTGACAGCGCTGTTGCCGGGTATAAAAGCTTGCTCCTAGCATCTGTAAGTCGCTGAGAAAGATGATGTAGTCAGGAGGGATGGGTAACTGGTGGAAATAACGCAGCGCCTCGAAACCGGACGCCTCACTGATTTCACCCTGGAAGAGATATTCTTCATTCACTTTCAGGTTTTGCTGGCGTAAGGCTTCGCGCCAGGCCTGCGTGAAGATTGCTCCCTGCGCACTCGATTTTTCCAACGTGACCAGCGCAATATTTTGATATCCCGCCATTTTTCCCTGTTGCACCGCTTCTTTTGCCACCGTGGCAAAATCCAGATCTACCCAGTTGAATTGGCCATTCAGGGTAGAGCTGCGTCCAAGCGTGGCAAACGGGAAATTATTTTTATGCAAATACTCAATACGAGGATCGTTGATTTGAGTGTTGGTCAGTATGACGGCGTCGGCTTTGCGTTGCTCAACAATTTTTTGTAGCCACAGTTTTTCATCTGCATCGTCCAGTGCCAGGTGCAGGATGGTGTCGATATCCTGCTGGCGCAGGCGGGTTTGCAGACCCGCAGCAACGCGCATGAAAAAAGAGGCCGTGTAGAAGTTGTCCCGTTCACCCGATGGTAGCAGGAGCGCAACGGTGTTGACCTTACCCTTGCGCAGATTTCTGCCCGCAGCATTGGGCCGATAACCATAGAAATTTGCCGCCTCAAGTACGCGCTTTTGCGTTGCCATACTGACTTCAGGGTGGCTATTCAGTGCTCTTGAAACGGTGGCAATGGAGAGATCCAGTATTTTTGCCAACTCTTTGATATTCATCTATTCCTTTTCCTTCACATGGACGATCACGCCATATCTATATTTTACTCTGCTAAGTTTTACCATTTGGGATGACTGCCGCATAAATATATCACGGTTGACCTGGGGATATTTGAATAATAAACACGAGATCACAACTCTCAGATCCTTTTACTTATTGGGTTAGTTCCTTCATTGACTTGCTGCTTAATATTAACCATTATCGGAAACGTTTCCGAAAAAATAATTATAACTTCCAATAAATAAAATGAGGTCATGATGAACACCCTACAAATTAAAGATAACTCGCTGTATTGGTCATGGAATGGTTATTACCTTTCCATTTTTCCTTGGGGTAAAGATAGTTTAAGAATTATTTCAGGTATTCAACCTGATAGTAGTGAAATTCCGGGTTGGGCTTTGCTGGAACAACCCGATATTACTGTGAGGTTTGAACGAGATGATACAAGTCTGACGCTGATTAATGGGAATATCAGCGCATCTGTTGACCAGCAAGGACGGATTGCTTTTTATAATCAGAAAAAAGAGTGTTTACTGGAAGAATTATGGCGGCAAAGAGACAATGGAGAGCATTTTTGGGATGAGGGCCATCAATCAAAAAATAAAGTCAGCGCATTAAAAATATCTGGCCGGGAGATGAAACCATTAGCTGGAAATGCAATGGAAATAAATGTCAGGTTTGAAGCTAATCCAAATGAAAAAATGTGTGGGATGGGACAGTATCAGCAGCCTTTTATTAATTTAAAAGGCTGTGCTATTGAATTAGCTCAGCGAAATTCTCAGGCCAGTGTGCCGTTTATGGTCTCGAGTCTGGGATATGGGTTTTTATGGAATAACCCCGCGGTAGGCGAAGTTATTTTTGCGAATAACGAAACGCGCTGGCATGCTCAGGCCGCATCGCATATTGATTACTGGATAACGGCAGGTGATACCCCTGCGCAAATCATCAGAAACTATGCGAACGCCACCGGTAAACCCCCTTTGATGCCCGAATTTGCCCTGGGTCTGTGGCAATCCAAATTACGTTATCGCACCCAGCATGAGTTGCTGAGTGTGGCACGTGAGTATCGTGATCGCGGTATTCCTCTGGCGGTGATTGTCGCCGATTTCTTCCATTGGCCGGTGCAGGGCGACTGGAAATTTGATTCACGGGAATGGCCCGATCCCGCTGCGATGACCGCAGAACTCAAGGATATGGGTACGGAATTGATGGTTTCAGTCTGGCCGACGGTAGATGTGAAAAGTGAAAATTATCCTGCGATGAACGAGCAGGGCTTGCTGGTGAATACCCGCAAAGGGCTAAACATCAACTTCGATTTTTTAGGTAATAGCCGCTTTATCGACCCTACGAATCCTGAGACTCGCCAGTTCGTCTGGGATGTCTGTAAGAGGAACTATTTTGACAATGGCGTAAACCTATTCTGGCTTGATGAGGCTGAGCCAGAATATGGTGTCTATGATTTTGATAACTATCGTTATCACATAGGTAATACCCTCGAAACGGGCAATATCTATCCACTGCATTATACCGAGGCTTTTTACGACGGTCTGCGCGAAGCGGGGCAGAGTAATCCGGTAAGCCTGGTGCGCTGCGCATGGGCCGGTAGCCAGCGCTACGGTGCCTTGGTTTGGTCTGGCGATATCCACTCATCATTTGAGTCGATGCGTAACCAACTCTGCGCTGGGTTAAGCATGGGCATGGCGGGTATCCCGTGGTGGACCACTGATATTGGTGGATTCCATGGCGGTGATGTCAGCGATCCCGCATTTCATGAGTTGTTAATACGCTGGTTCCAGTGGGCGGTATTCAGCCCGGTGCTGCGCATGCATGGACACCGCGACCCCATTACTGAGCCAGAAATCCCTTACCGCGACGGTATCGCACAATGCAACACCGGAGCCGGCAACGAGCTATGGAGTTTTGGTGAATCCACCTTTGCGATTCTCAGCCGTTACGCAACGCTACGAGAAAGGCTGCGGCCGTATCTACGCAAACTCATGCAGCAAGCCCATGAGACAGGCGAGCCGTTAATGCGCCCGCTGTTTTATCACTATCCCGAGGATGAGCAAGCCTGGCAGATAACCGACCAATATCTATTTGGCGAAGACGTTCTTGTTGCGCCAGTGGTTAACGCAGGGGAGAGGCAACGTCGTGTCTGGTTACCGGGTAACACGGTGTGGGTTGACGTGGTTTCGGGTGACCGCCATGAGGGCGGCCGGTTTATCAGCGTTGCCGCACCACTCGAAACGTTACCTTTGCTGGTACGTGATGGCGCAGAGGTTCTGCGGCTGATTCGCCCATTCTGACACGGGTAAATAGGGAGAGCATGATGAGTGGAATATCTAATGATTTGGGTGTGGCCAGTCACCCAGTTGGGCTGGCAAAACTTTCAGTAAGTGAAAAGATAGGTTACGGCTTGGGAGATGCTGGTGGCACGATTATTACCGGACTTATCTCGAACTTTTTAACCTTCTTTTATACCGATATTTTTGGGTTAACACCGGCGGTGGTGGGAACACTATTCCTGGTGCTACGTGTGATTGACGCTATTTCTGATCCACTGATCGGGGTTATTGCTGACCGCTCCTCGACCAAAATGGGGCAGTTCCGGCCGTTTATACTCTGGACAGCCATTCCATTAGGACTGATTGCATTTCTGACTTTTAGCGTTCCGGATTTGGCTTATCACTGGAAGGTGCTTTACGCCGTTGTGACCTACTTTGCGCTCTCGGTGCTTTATTCCCTCAACAACGTGCCTTATTGCGCATTGATCACCAAAATCACCACTAATCCGCTGGAGCTTGTTTCATGCCAGTCCTGGCGTTTTGCGTTGTGTGGCGTGGCGGGTTTCGCCGTCTCGGTTGGTTTGCCGATTATGGTGGATTACTTTGGCAAGGGGAATGCGGTTCGGGGATATCAGTATGGTGTAGGCGTTCTGGCATGTTTAGCCATCGCGATGTTTCTACTGTGCTTTTATGGTGTGAAAGAGCGAGTAGTGGCTCGAAACAATCATACGTTTAACCTGCGTGAAAGCCTGAAAAGTATCCGGCGTAACGATCAGCTTTTACTGACCTTTGTGATGTCGTTACTGATCATCAGCATCTTTAACACTAAGGGTGGGGTCGCCATGTATTTCATTACTTATGTACTGCATGGTGATGCGACCTATACCTCGTTATTTTTTGGCATGGCGACGTTGGGAGGAATTACAGGTTCAATTCTGGTGCAATATTTGACGCGCAGTTTTGAGATTAA
The DNA here is from genome assembly GCF_022134725.1 of Buttiauxella sp. S19-1. NCBI lineage: Bacteria > Pseudomonadati > Pseudomonadota > Gammaproteobacteria > Enterobacterales > Enterobacteriaceae > Buttiauxella > Buttiauxella sp. S19-1. The sequence goes on along the minus strand of NZ_JAHWLU010000088.1, from coordinate 7,226 downwards.
AACCCTCTATTTCTGGGTGAATATGGTTCTGGCACTCGCTCACTTCGCAGTTTGGTTTGTTCCCGGGACAGCGACCACAGTGTGGCTGGTTTTAGTCTTTGTTTGTTGTGTCGTGTTGGGTCTTATTTTACCGATGCACTTTACCCTTGTGACCTTTGCCGATACGTATGGCGAATGGAAGTCAGGCCGCCGTTCATCGGGCATGAACTTTGCGTTTAACCTATTTTTTGTCAAGCTGGCATGGGCAGTAGCAGGGGTTATCGTCAGCGTTGTACTGACCGTCGTGGCTTACCGTTCCGGTATGGAAAACCAGACACCATTGTCTTTAGCGGGGATCACGATGCTTTCCACTGCGATACCCGGTGTGCTGCATTTATTGCTGGCAGCGACGGTGTGGTTTTTCAGGATTGATAATAAAATGGTCGCACAAATGGAGCAGGAATTAGGTCGTTAAAGTAAAGAGCCTTTCCAAACAGGAAAGGCTCTTTTGAAGGATTAAACCACTGAACCCCACAGGTCATATTCGTCTGCGTTTTCCACTTTCACGCGCACGACATCACCTGGTTTCAATTTGGTTTCGCCATTCAGATAAACCGCACCGTCGATTTCTGGAGCGTCTGCCATGCTGCGGCCAATCGCGCCTTCTTCGTCAACTTCATCAACGATCACCAGAATCTCACGGCCCACTTTTTCTTGCAGACGTTCAGCAGAAATCTGCTGTTGCAGCTGCATGAAGCGGTTCCAGCGCTCTTCTTTCACGTCTTCCGGCACCGGATCGGCCAGTTCGTTAGCGGTCGCACCTTCTACCGGGCTGAACTTGAAGCAACCGACACGATCCAGACGGGCTTCTTTCAGGAAGTCGAGCAGCATCTGGAAGTCTTCTTCAGTTTCGCCAGGGAAGCCGACAATGAAGGTGGAACGCAGCGTCAGATCCGGGCAGATCTCACGCCATTGCTTAATGCGCTGCAACTGACGATCCACGCTGCCTGGGCGCTTCATCAGCTTCAGAATGCGCGGGCTGGCGTGCTGCAAAGGAATATCCAGATACGGCAGGATCTTGCCTTCGGCCATCAACGGGATCACATCATCAACGTGCGGATACGGATAAACATAGTGCAGACGTGTCCACACGCCCAGTTTGGAAAGCTGCTCGCACAGGCTAACCATGCTGGTTTTCACCGGCTCGCCGTTGTAGAAACCGGTGCGGTGTTTAACATCAACGCCGTAAGCAGAGGTATCTTGTGAGATGACCAGCAACTCTTTCACACCGGCATCAACCAGACGTTTAGCTTCGGACAACACATCGCCAATTGGACGGCTGTCGAGATCGCCACGCATCGAAGGGATGATGCAGAAAGTACAACGGTGGTTGCAGCCTTCAGAAATTTTCAGGTACGCGTAGTGACGCGGGGTCAGTTTCACGCCTTGTTCCGGCACCAGGCTCAGGAACGGGTTATGTTTTGGTTTCGGCACATAGTGGTGAACGTGCTGCAAAACTTGCTCGTAGCTATGCGGGCCGGTGATTTCCAGAACTTTAGGGTGCACCTGGCGGATTTGGTCTTCTTTGGCCCCTAAACAGCCGGTCACAATCACTTTGCCATTTTCGTTCAGCGCTTCGCCGATCGCTTCGAGCGACTCTTGTACGGCACTGTCGATAAAGCCACAGGTGTTAACGATAACCATATCGGCATCATCATAGCTAGGCACTACATCGTAACCTTCGGTGCGCAGCTCAGTTAGAATTCGTTCAGAATCAACGAGGTTTTTTGGGCAGCCGAGGGAGACAAAGCCAATACGGGGTTGTTGCATACAGGTCACGCTCACAAAGTAAACAGAAAATAAAAACCGGGCGATTCTACACGGGTTTTCGGTATGGCTCTACTGGTTGTTTTTAAAGTGACGCAGGATCAAATTCAGACTAATCGACATGCCTTAGCTTTTGCTTAGCCAGGACGCAGGCTCTATTATCTCCCCGCTTAACTTAATTGTAACGTCCCGTTCAACCAGAGAATCCCTAATGCCTAAGATTTTAGCCCTTTCCGGGATGCTAATTGCTGTCCTGGCGACCACTGCCTGCAACATTATTCCAACGCCACTTAACACCCCACCGGCAACTGCGCAGAAGTTTGTTTGCGGCGGCGAAAAACTGGCTATCGATGGCGACTACGCCTGGTATAACGGCAACCGTTACTCCTATCAAAATATGACTAACGGGCAGGCGTTTTATCGCTATCACAGCAGTAACTTCGGCCTGAAGAAAGTCGGTGAAAACCGCACCATGCTGATTGGTCTTGATGCCAAACCTTGTGTTGCGGCGAATTAATAAATGAATTCACCCCGTCACCTGACGTGCCTGAGTACGCTGCTGCTCGGTTTTATGCTGGCGGGGTGTGGCACGCTGTCGAACGTTGCTCCTGAGGCGGAAGTGCCGCAAAAGGCGCAACGTGCTTGCGGTTCGCCTGCAAATCACGATATTAACCAGTGGCTGCCCGCTCTGGTTGAACAGCAGTCGCCGGCGATGGTGGTTGGGGTGATTGACGCCAATAACCAACGTCACTACTGGCAATTTGGTGTCACCGATACGAAACACCACCATCCCGTCAATGAACAGACGTTATTTGCCGTCGGTTCCCTCAGTAAAGGCATGACCGCCGAAGCGACCGCGGTATTAGTGGCGCAGGGGCGCCTGCATTGGTCTGACACGCTGGAAAGCTTAATGCCGCCGTCGGTGCCATTAAGTGCCGATGCGAAGCAAATCACCTTGCTGCAACTGGTGACCCATACCTCCGGCTTGCCACGGCAAAATATGGATTTGCCGATGCTGACGGCTTTTATTCGTTATCTGGGAAACGGTGAGAATTTTTACGCGCATCTCGATAGCGACGAAGTAGTGGCCGATCTGGCTGATTTTTCAAAACCAGGCAGCACCGGGCCTCTATATTCCAACCTCGGCTATGCCGTGCTGGATTATGTGTTGCGTTATCAAACCGGCCAGCGCGCCGACCAACTGGTGCAAACGCTGATTTTCGATCCATTAGGGATGCGCAATAGTAGCTTTACCCCGCAAAAACTGAAAAGTTACCCGCAGCGCGCCATCGGGCATGCCGGAAGCCAGCCGAAGTTTATTCCCCGTGGGCAAGTGGTACCTGACTGGCAGTTCACCGGCAATATGCTCGGTGCAGGCGGTTTGTATACCGACACCGCCGATTTACTGACTTTTGCCAGCGCACATCTTGCCAGCACCGGCGATGCCACACTGGATAAAGCCATTCAAGACACGATGCAAACCTATTACCCGCGTGACAAAGAAGCGGCTAATATCGCCTGGGTAACGGACACCTACGGCGAACAAGCCATCACTTATCAGGTCGGATATATCGGTGGTTATTCCAGCTACATCGGTATTGATCGCCAGAATCATTTCGCGGTGGTGGTGTTACAAAATAGCTTCACCTGGCAAAACAACCTTGGACACAGTGTGTTACGTCAAATGTTTGAGGAAAAGCATCAAGCCGCCACTTGCCGCGGGGTAACTGCTTCGTAACACCTTGTTTCTACGTAGATATTACTATTTGTAAAATTTGTTGCTGAGGATCAAGAAATACGGGGAAATAAAACTGGTTTGCCTAAAATTTATCCATACTATTACTGTGTGTTATAGATTCTAATCACACGGGGGGTAAATGTATGAATGGGGAATCACTCAAACGCGATCTCTTGAAAAAGATGATTATCGCCAAAATAGACATCGCTGCTTACCTCTTGATGAGAAAAGCAAAAGGCTATATGTCTGTGATTGAAACTGGGCATTTACGCGATAATTTGTTCGACTTGTCTGCTGAGTATCGTGAGATGGCTTCACGCCTCAATTCCCATCTTGCCGCACCAGAAATGGCGAGCATCAATCAGGGAATTGGCGCGGTATCTTCAGCTGCCGTTTGCCTGATGACAGGGTGTCACGACTGCCCGCAATATATCGCCATAGATGCTGAAAAACTGGAAAACTGCCTGCGACAACTTTCCGCCAGCCTGAAAGATATTATGAGTCACCAACTGGCCGTAGAAAGTTGAAACCTCGAGGGGAGGCGACTCCCCTCTGGTAAAGTTTTTGTAAAACTCCCATCCCTGAAATTCTGCAAAGCTAACCTTATCGGGTAGATCCGCAAAGGAGCAAGCTATGTCACGGTTGCCATTCCGCTCATTCATTGCCGCATCTTTACTGCTTTGGGCAGGCGTTGCCCTCGCCGCTGAGGTCAAAGTGGAGGTGCTACAAAGTAAGCTCGATCATCCCTGGTCGTTAGCTTTTCTGCCCAATAATCAAGGAATGCTGATAACGCTGCGTGATGGGCAATTACGGCGCTGGCGACCAGGCGAAGGTTTAGGTGACCCGATTGTTGGCGTGCCCAAAGTTTGGGCGCATGGACAAGGGGGATTACTGGATGTGGTTTTGGCGCCAGACTTTGAAAAAAGCCGCCGCGTCTGGCTGAGCTTTGCAGAAGCCAACAGCGATGACCAGGCGGGTACTGCCGTCGGTTACGGCACGCTGAGCAGCAATATGCAGCGGCTGGAAAACTTCAAAGTGGTGTTCCGTCAGATGCCGAAACTGTCGACCGGCAACCACTTTGGCGGGCGCATGGCGTTTGATGGTAAGGGCTATCTGTTTATCGCATTGGGCGAAAACAACCAACGGCCAACGGCGCAGGATTTGGATAAGTTGCAGGGCAAACTGGTGCGCCTGACGCAAAACGGCGACGTGCCAGCGGATAACCCATTTGCCGGTCAACAAGGCGCGCGCAGTGAAATATGGTCGTACGGGCACCGCAACCCACAGGGTATGGCGTTTAATCCGGCCAATGGGGAATTGTGGCTCAACGAGCATGGCCCGCGCGGTGGCGACGAAGTCAACGTGGCAAAACCGGGTAAAAATTACGGCTGGCCGCTGGCAACCTGGGGCATCAATTACAGCGGAATGCCGATCCCTGAAGCCAAAGGAGGAATTGTAGCCGGTACTGAACAGCCAATTTATTACTGGAAAGTCTCTCCGGCGGTGAGCGGCATGGCGTTTTACGACGCCGACAAATTTCCGCAGTGGAAAGGGAAACTGTTTATCGGTGCGCTAAAAGAGAAAAACCTGATTGAACTGACGCTTTCTGGCGACAAGGTCACCGATCAACAGCGTTTACTGGATGAGCGGGGTGAACGTATTCGCGATGTGCGCGTCGGCCCGGACGGCTATCTGTATGTCCTGACCGACGAATCTGACGGGCAATTACTGAAAATCAGCCCCTCTGGCTAGTTTTTAGCTCAATGGAATCATAACGATTTTCTTGAATGCCGGGCGCTGGGTCAGTTGCTGATACCAGCGTTGCAGGTTGGGGAAATCATTCCACTTGATATCGAGATTGAACAGGTTATAAACGCTTGGCGCCAGCGCAATATCCGCCACGCTGAATGTCTCGCCACCCAACCATTTTTGCTGCGCCAGTTCGGCGTCCACCATGGCAAACAGGGCGTTACAGGCGTCGACACTGTCTTCAATCAGCTTTTGATCGCGCAATTCCGGCGCGGTGCGCACCAGGCTGAAAAACACGCCACGGTGTGGGCCTGCCAACGAGGTAGCTGCCCAGTCCATCCATTTTTCACCGCGTGCTCGAGCGGCAGGTTGGGCAATCCACAGCGATTCTTTGCCATACTGTGCGGCCAGATAACGCACGATAGTATTGGATTCCCACAGCGTCAGGTCGGTGGCATCGTCGTGAATACACGGCACCAGCGCATTTGGGTTCATCGCCAGATATTCTGCATCATGGGTTTTGCCAAATTTTCCACCAGCCGGAATCGAGCGGTATTCGACGCCTAACTCTTCCAGGCACCACAAAACTTTCTTCACATTCGTTGAATTGTCTCTGCCCCAAACTGTGATCATTTTGTTTCCTCTTTGTTAGTTTGCATCTCAGTATGCCGTGTGCTGGCGAAGAAAACAGCACGCAAGTTCAACGGTTGCTAAAAAACTCATCAACGTGGCGGCAACTCACGCAGTTATCGAATAAACTTAAAAAACTTTACCAACGCTATGTTTCATTAAGCGGTTTCACACGTTAGCTTACTGGCAACTTGAAATATTAAGTAACGGCGTGTGTCGTGACTTTTTTAGAATGGATACTGGGTGGTGTTATGAAAACTTTGCAAATTCCTGCTTCGCTACGAGCTTTACTGGCAGGGTCAACCCTGCTGCTGTTAGCCGCACCTGCGGTGAGTGCTGAACAGACGGCTGATGCACCGCAAGTTGATGCTAAAGCCTGGATCTTAATGGATTACGCCAGCGGCAAAGTACTGGCGGAGGGTAATGCCGATTTGCAGCTCGATCCGGCGAGTCTGACCAAATTAATGACCAGCTATGTGGTTGGCCAGGCTATCAAAGCCGATAAAATCAAACTGACCGATATGGTCACCGTCGGCAAAGACGCATGGGCCACCGGTAACCCGGCGCTGCGTGGATCTTCGCTGATGTTCCTTAAACCCGGCGATAAAGTCTCGGTTGAAGATTTAAATAAAGGCGTGATCATTCAGTCAGGCAACGATGCCAGCATCGCGATTGCCGATTATGTGGCGGGCAGCCAGGATTCGTTCGTCAGCCTGATGAACAACTATGCGCAAAAGCTGAATCTCACTAACACCACCTTCAAAACCGTACACGGCCTTGATGCGCCAGGGCAGTTCAGTACCGCACGCGACATGGCGCTGCTGGGCAAAGCCTTAATTCACGATGTGCCAGAAGAGTACGCCATCCACAAAGAGAAAGAGTTCACCTTTAACAACATCAAGCAGCCGAACCGTAACCGCTTGTTGTGGAGCTCAAATCTTAACGTCGACGGCATGAAAACCGGCACCACCACAGGCGCAGGTTACAACCTGGTGGCCTCCGCAACTTCTGGCGATATGCGTTTGATTTCCGTGGTGCTGGGCACCAAAACTGACCGTATTCGTTTCAATGAAAGTGAAAAGCTGCTGACGTGGGGCTTCCGCTTCTTTGAAACCGTCACGCCGATTAAACCAGATGCTACTTTTGTCACTCAGCGCGTGTGGTTCGGTGATAAAAGCGAAGTGAATTTGGGTGCGGGTGAAGGTGGCTCGGTTACCATTCCGCGCGGCCAACTGAAGAACCTGAAGGCAAGTTTCAAACTTAACGATCCACAACTGACCGCGCCGCTGAAAAAAGGCCAGGT
>NZ_JAHWLU010000087.1:0-21354 GCF_022134725.1 Buttiauxella sp. S19-1 | reverse complement strand
TTAATCAACACTCACTAGCTTATTGTTCAACAATAATTTAATAGTTGATTAACAATCTCTGCTTTTACCTCAACGATGGTCTGTTTATTGCTTAACAGACAGGGTCATAATTCTAATAACGGAGAGAGTCAGATGGCAGCGCAAGAACTCGAAAATAAATCCTTTGTCCAGAAGCGTCGTTCCTCGCTGCTGGCGGCAATATTCCTGATGGCGACCTCGGCGATTGGCCCTGGTTTTATCACGCAAACGGCGACCTTTACCGCCACCATGGGCGCGGCATTTGCCTTTGGTATTCTGGCCTCGATCGTCATCGATTTTGTGGTGCAACAGAATATCTGGCGCGTGGTGACTGTTACGCGGATGCGCGCCTCTGACGTCGCTAATGAAGCGCTACCTGGCAGTGGTTACTTACTGGCGGTGCTGGTGATTTTCGGTGGGCTGGTCTTTAACGTCGGTAACATTGCCGGTGCGGGTCTGGGCCTGAATGCCATGTTTGGTATATCACCAAAATGGGGTGGGCTGCTCAGCGCACTGCTGGCGATCTACATCTTCTCCTCGCAGCGAGCCAGCAGCGCAATTGACCGCCTGATTATTGTCCTCGGCCTGGTGATGATTGGCCTGACGCTGTATGTCGCGTTTGTCTCTTCCCCGCCGGTCGGCGAAGCGCTGCGCCAGAGCGTGTTTCCGGACACCATGAACTTCGCCATGATCACCACCATCGTCGGCGGCACCGTGGGCGGATATATCTCGTATGCGGGTGCGCATCGCCTGTTAGATAAAGGCATGACCGGTGTCGAGAATATTGAAGCGGTTTCTTCGGCGGCGACCAAAGGGATTCTGGTGGTCGGGTTGATGCGTTACGTGTTGTTCCTCGCCGTATTGGGCGTAGTCGCCAGCGGCGTAACGTTAGACATTTCCAGCCAGGTGGCGAACCCGGCTTCTCAAGCCTTCCAGCACGCTGTGGGTAGCTTTGGTGTGCGCATCTTTGGTTTTATCTTCTGGGCAGCGGCACTCACCAGCGTGATTGGCGCGGCTTACACTTCAGTCAGCTTTATGACTGTTTTTAATAAGAAAATGACTGAACGCCAGCGCAATATCGCGACCATTATATTTATTGCTGTCTCATTAGTGGTGTACGTGTTGCTGGGGACAGCTCCGGCTGCATTGCTGGTGTTTGCGGGCGGTTTCAACGGGCTTATCTTGCCAATCGGCCTAACGATTTTTGTCTACGTCGGCTGGAAACGTGCTGATTTAATGTCGGGTTATGTCTACCCGCGCTGGTTGCTGTGGACGGGTCTGGTGACCTGCGTGCTGACCTGGTACATGGGCGCACTCTCCGTTGGCGCTATTTTCGATTTCCTGAAAGTTGTCTGAGGAAAAGCAGATGTTAAAGACCATAGATCTCAATAGCGATTTAGGCGAAAGCTTCGGGCAGTGGACCATGGGTGACGACGCCGCCATCCTCAAAGTGGTGAGTAGCGCTAACGTCGCCTGTGGTTTCCACGCCGGTTCCCCGGCTGGCATTCTTGAAACGCTGAAAGCGGCAAAAACGCAGGGCGTAACGGTCGGCGCGCATGTTGCCTATCCGGATTTAGTCGGCTTTGGCCGCCGTAACATGGACATCGCCAGCGACGAACTCACCGCCGACGTGATTTACCAGATTGGCGCACTGCAAGGGCTGGCACGCGCTGCGGGCACTCAAGTGCGCTACGTCAAACCGCACGGTGCGCTGTACAACACCATTGCTTATCACGAACGCCAGGCGCTGGCGGTGATCGACGGCATTCTGGCGGTTGACCCGCAGTTGCCACTTGTTGGGCTGGCGGGTTCTCCGGTGCTGCAACTGGCGCAGCAAAAAGGGCTGAAAACCATCGCCGAAGCGTTTGCAGACCGTGCTTACCACGCCGACGGTACGCTGGTTTCGCGCCGCGAAGCGGGATCGGTATTGCACGATGCACAGCTTGTGGCGCAACGAATGCTGCAACTGATTACCGAAGGTGGTGTTGAATCCATTGAAGGGAAATTCACGCCGATTCAGGCCGACTCTATATGTGTGCATGGCGACAGCCCAGGCGCGATTGCTATGGCGAGCCAGATCCGCACCTTGCTGGAAGCGCAGGGCATTGCTATCCGCTCGTTTATTCCTCAGGCGTAAGGAGCGGCAGCTATGCAGAATAAGTTAATGAAAGCCAGCCAACAGGCTATTGCCGCCGCACGAGAAGCGCGCCAGGCGATTCGTCACGGTTTTGATAAACCTACCGCCGGAATGGCGCCAGGCATGACCCAGGCGAACATGATTTGCCTGCCGCGTGACTGGGCGTTTGATTTCCTGCTCTATGCCCAGCGCAACCCACAAAGCTGCCCGGTGCTGGATGTGATAGAAGCGGGCTGGCATCAGACCGTGCTGGCGGAAGGTGCCGATTTGCGCACCGACATTCCGCGTTACCGTGTCTGGGAGCAGGGTAAGCTGGCGGATGAAATCACCGACGCGCGCGCTGTCTGGGAAAAGCACCCTGACCTGGTCACCTTCTTAATTGGTTGCAGCTTTACCTTTGAAACGCCACTGCGTGAAGCGGGTATTGAAGTACGCCACATTACCGATAACTGCAACGTGCCGATGTACAAAACTAACCGCCTTTGCCGCCCCGCAGGGCGTTTACAGGGCGAACTGGTGGTTTCCATGCGCCCGATCCCGGCAGACAGGGTGGCAGACGCCGTGATGATCAGCGGCCGTTTTCCCGCAGTGCACGGTGCGCCGGTTCACATCGGCGAGCCGCATTTGTTGGGTATTAGCGATATTTCACGTCCAGATTTTGGTGATGCTGTGCGTATCGAAGCAGGTGAAATCCCGGTGTTCTGGGCATGCGGCGTGACTCCGCAAGCTGCGGTGATGAAATCGGGAGTGCCATTTGCCCTCAGTCACGCGCCAGGACACATGTTTATTACTGATGTACCGGATGCCGCCTGGCAGGGAGCGTGAAGTGAGATTTTTAGCCGTTAACTTAAGTAGCTGCCTGGTCGAACTGGATACGCTTGATGAAACACTGGCGTTGTTCGATGCGCTCAGCGCCGCGCCGGAAAAGGGGATCGAGGAGATCATTCCGGCAGCACGAACCTTGTTGATCCGCTATCAGCCGATGCAAACCAGCATGGCGCAACTTGCTGGCAAAATCTCGCCGTGTTCTTTGCAGCACAAGGAAGCCCGCCACGGCCAACAGGTGACTATCCCTGTGCACTACAATGGCGAAGATCTTCCGGCAGTAGCGGAACTGATGGGCATCGCGGTGCAGGAAGTCATCCGCCGCCATCAGGAATCACTGTGGAACGTGGCGTTTACCGGCTTTGCGCCAGGTTTTGCCTATATGGTGTCTGACACTGGCGGTTGGCAAACACCGCGTCGCAGCACACCTCGCACCCGCATTCCCGCAGGTTCCGTGGCGCTGGCTGGGGAATTTAGCGGTATCTATCCACAAGCTAGCCCCGGCGGTTGGCAGCTTATCGGCCAGACTGACCTGCAAATGTGGGACTTAACGCGCGCGCAGCCCGCACTGCTGTTGCCGGGTAGCCAGGTGCAGTTTGTGGATGGCGCCGCAGGTAAGAAAATGGTTTCTCTGCCTGCCGTTGTTGCGCCACAAATTGCCCCCGCGAGTGACGCACCAACGCTGACCGTGCTGGCGACAGGCCTGCAAACCTTGTGGCAGGACAATGGCCGCAGCGGCAAAGCGGCGCTGGGTTTATCGGAATCCGGCGCGATGGATAAAACAGCGCTGCACACCGCAAATCGTATTGTTGGCAACCCGAGTGATTCACCTTGCCTCGAAATCACACACGGTGGTTTCCGCGCCCGGGCAAATGGCGATGTGGTGATTACCCTGACCGGTGCGCCATGCCCGTTGACCCTGAAAACGGCGGACGGCGAGCGTTATCGCGTGGAAAGTTATTGCCCACTCAATTTAGCCGCCGGAGATGAAATTCACGTTGGTACGCCAGTTCGCGGGTTACGCAGTTATCTGGCGGTGCGCAGCGGGTTTGTGGTCGAACAAATTCTTGGCAGTGCCGCACGTGACAGCCTGGCGCAGTTAGGGCCAGCCGCGATTGCTGTTGGTGACATTTTACAGACTGGCGCACATCGGCACTGCAACGCCGTTTTGCTGGATGAACTTCCACAATCTGCCCTTCCTGCGGTGGGTGAAACAGTGACGCTGGATATTGTCGCAGGCCCGCGCACCGACTGGTTCACCGCCGATGCACTCGCTCGTTTAACCGCGCAGGACTGGCTGGTCACGCCACAGTCTAACCGCATCGGTTTGCGCCTCGCAGGTGAGCAACAACTGGAGCGCCGTCAGCACCAGGAGCTGCCGAGTGAAGGCACTTGTAGCGGCTCGATTCAGGTTCCTGCCAGCGGGCAACCGGTGCTGTTTTTGCACGACCACCCCTTGACCGGTGGCTATCCGGTGATTGCTGCGGTGGCAGAATATCATCTTGATTTGGCAGGGCAAATTCCGCCCGGCGCTGCCATTCGCTTTAACATTATCCAACCGTTTATCGAAATAACAGGGAGTAATGCCCGTGACCACCTCGCCGCATAAAGTTCTGATCGCCAACCGTGGCGAGATTGCCGTTCGCATCATTCGTGCCTGCCGTGATTACGGTGCGCAGGCGGTAGCGGTGTACGCTGACCCGGATGCTAACGCGCTACACGTGCAAATGGCTGATGAAGCCTGGGCGCTACCCGGCACTAGTTCAGCGGACACCTACTTAAACATTGCAGCGCTGGTGGAGGTTGCAAAGCGCAGCGGTGCAACAATGGTGCATCCTGGCTACGGTTTTTTGTCTGAACGTGCCGAGTTTGCTCGCGCCGTACAGGAGGCGGGGCTTATCTGGATTGGCCCGCAGCCGGACACTATCGAGAAACTCGGCGATAAAGTGCAGGCGCGTAAAATCGCCATGGAAGTGGGAGCTCCGCTGGTCAAAGGCACTACAGATCCGGTAAATGGCGCGGGAGAAGTGCTCGATTTTGCTGCCACGCACGGTTTGCCGGTAGCGATTAAAGCTGCCTTTGGCGGTGGTGGGCGCGGCCTGAAAGTGGCCTGGAAACTGGAAGAAGTGGCTGAACTTTTTCACTCCGCAACACGCGAAGCGTTGACGGCATTTGGCCGTGCAGAATGTTATGTCGAACAATATCTTGACCGTCCACGCCATATTGAAGCTCAAGTTATCGCGGATAAACACGGCAATGTGGTGGTGCTTGGCACGCGTGATTGCTCGCTCCAGCGCCGTAACCAGAAACTGGTGGAAGAAGCGCCCGCACCGTTTATTAGCGATGCCCAGCGCTTGCAAATCCACAGCGCCGCCCACGATATTTGCGCCCATGCGGGCTACGTTGGCGCTGGTACCGTGGAGTTTTTATTAAGCCGCGACGGTACGCTTTCGTTCCTCGAAGTGAACACCCGTTTGCAGGTAGAGCACCCGGTCACCGAAGAAACTACCGGCCTTGATATTGTCGTGGAACAACTGCGCATTGCGGAAGGTTTACCGCTCAGTATTCTGGAAACCCCAGTCCCGCGTGGACACTCGTTCGAATTCCGAATTAACGCTGAAGATGCTGGCAAAGGCTATTTACCGACACCTGGCAATATCACGGTATTCCGCGCACCAGGCGGGCCTGGTATTCGCCTCGACACTGGCGTTAATGCGGGTTCAACCGTCCCAGGCAATTATGACTCGCTGATGGCAAAACTCATTGTCACGGGTAGCAGCCGTGAACAGGCCATTGCCCGTGCACGTCGCGCCCTGCGTGAGTTTGAAATCGACGGTGTAGCCTCAGTGTTGCCATTCCACCGTGCGGTGATGGATGACGCTGATTTCACCGAAGGCTTCAAGGTGCATACTCGCTGGATTGAAACTGATTTTGCCGGGCGCATTGAGTTTGCACCGCGTCAGACGCCCAAGGCCAATGAAACTTTAACCCGCACCTGGATTGAACTTGATGGCCGTCGCGTGCAACTGGGCTTACCTGCGAGCCTGTTTAGCGGTGCGGCATTGTCTCAGCCAGGTAAAGCGCACCCGCCAGTGAACGAGCCGGTAAACGACGCGGCAGTTGAAGCACCGATCTCCGGTGTGCTCCATAGTTGGCTGGCAGAAGAGGGCAAAACGGTGCAGCAAGGGGAAGTGATTGCGGTAATGGAAGCGATGAAAATGGAAGTTCAGGTCGTCGCACATCGCAGTGGAACCCTGAAACAGCAGGCGACAACGGGGGATTTAGTCGAAGCTGGGCGCTCACTCGGTGATATTAGTTAGAATCTTACGGCGGGTGAACAGCCCGCCTGAATTACCCTACTAATATTTATAGGTATCATGCTTTTCAGAGTATTTGTTATTGATATGTGTTGGTGGTAGTCCAGCGTAAGAATATACTGGACACGTTTCAGATGGACTGAAATATACCCACAGTTTTTAGAACACATAATGGAATAACATGAAAAATATCTTCTTTTTTGACACTTTGATCACTCCAAAACTTCTGGTTGTACTGTACTGGTTAAGCATCATTTCAATCGTTATCTCTGCTGCGACAACGATTTTTCTAGGGCAGGCACTGGCTGGTATCTTTGGACTGGTGTTTGGTATTTTAGCTGTACGCGTCGGTTTCGAATTGATCATGATCGCCTTCAAAAATAACGAATACCTGAAGCGCATTGCTGAAAACTTGCCTGAAACAAAGTAATGCCCTTGAGTAGGCTTATTAATTAATGAGCTTACTACTGCCTGTGATATTCAATTTTTTGAAATTGAACTCAATAAAATATTGAGTTACAGGCATTTTACTTTTGGCGAAAAAAAGCCCACATAACTTTCGCTATGCGGGCCTTTAATTTTCTATACCCGTCATACTTCAAGTTGCAGCGTTGTTGGCTGCACTCACAAACCCCAGTCACTTACTCAAGTAAGCTCCTGGGGATTATGAGCCTTGTCCATGAGGCTCACCCTTCGGGCCAGCGCAAGCGCTGTTCAAATCTGTTCCAGACAGATTTGTAGCTCCCTTGCCGCCTACCTGCAACTCGAATTATTTAGGGTATAAGGTGATTATTCGTATTGCTGGTCGCGCTCTTTGGCTGCGCGTTGACGGTCGTAAAACTCATCTTCCGCAGCAATAATTTCATCAATCAGTGAACCCATATCCACATCATGGGCTTCTTCGACGAATAGCCCCGTTAGCGGTGTTTCTGGGGTTAATTTTCCGTCTTCATATAACGCCCAGATCTCTTTCGCATAGCGTGTTTGCAGTAATTGCGGGGCGAACTGGCCGTAATATTCGGTGATGTTATTCACATCACGTTCAAACATGGATTCAGCATGGTTGTTTGCTGCGGCGTCCACCGCTTGTGGCAAGTCGATAATCACCGGCCCTTGCGCGTCTTGCAGCACGTTAAACTCCGATAAATCGCCATGCACCAGGCCCGCACACAACATGCGTACGATATTGCGGATCATGGTTTCGAAATCAGCCAGCGCACTTTCTTCGCTCATCGCCACATCGCTCAGACGTGGAGCCACCAAACCTTCAGCATCGGTGACCAGTTCCATCAATAACACGCCATCAATACACATATATGGCTGCGGCACGCGCACCCCGGCGTTTGCCAGGCGGAACAACGCTTCCACCTCAGCCATTTGCCAGGTTTCTTCTTGTTGCTTGCGTCCGAACTTTGAGCCTTTCTGCATGGCACGGGTGTTGCGAGAATTGCGGACTTTGCGCCCTTCCTGATACTGCACAGCTTGCTTAAAGCTACGCTGCATAGCTTCTTTGTACACTTTGGCGCATTGGATCTTGTCACCGCATAAAACGGTGTAGACGTCGGCTTCTTTGCCACTTTTCAGACGCTGAAGTACATCGTCGATCAGGCCATCATCAACCAGCGGTTGGAGTCTGTTTGGGATTTTCATGCGGCTTTATACCTTATTTCAGCCATTTTTCGTATCAATAACACAGACGGCGATAGCAGAAAAAGTGGACAATATTTGCCACGGAATCGGAAAGTTAACGTAACTGTCTGTATTCATTTGCTTGTCTGCAATTGTAGGGCGGATAAGCGCGAGCGACATCCACCGTTTACCCCAGCGATGTCGGGTGAAGCTATGCTTTCCCGAACGACACCAAAGTTTGATTAAAGGTACTCAGAATGAAAATTTTAACCGCTTTCATGCTGTTGGTCTCCACTTCAACGCTCGCCGCCAGCGATTACGACCAGCCTATTAAACTGGCACAGGAATTCAACCAATGGTACCTGCAACAAATCAGTCAGAATAAAAATCCTCTTACCGATGGCCATGATATTGATAAATATGTGACTAAAAGCACGCTGGAAAAACTACGTTCAGCCATCGGTAACGAAGCTGAATTTTACGACGCCGACTTTTTTATTCGCGCCCAGGATTTTGGCGAAGACTGGCCGACGAACGTCACCGTAGTATCCAGTGACTATGACCCCGTTTGCTTCAACATTTATGTTTCCTACGGCAAAAAACAGCAACACACCGTTATTGACTGCATGGTAAAGGAATCCGGAACCTGGAAAATCCAGTCTGTTGCAGGCCAGACCATACTGAGAAATGAAAACGTGAAGTAGCGGGAAAAAGGTCACTAAAGTGGTGTTGTAGGGTGGATAAGCGATAGCGTCATCCACCATTTTAGCCTGTTTTTCGGACGGTGCTGCGCTTATCCGACCAGGGAATAGGTTTGTCTTTTTTTCCACACTTTTCAACGTGATTTTTGCCTTCTTTAACATGGCGCTCATTAATCCAGCAAAAGAACCTTTATACTAATACACCTGTGTTTATCAATAATCCTCAGATATTTTTTTGGAAAAAGGTTTTATTAAAAATGGAAAGCTTTATAGAAGCTCTGTGGCGCGTTTTTATTTCGTTTAGAAATAAAACAAATGAACACAGAGTCACCGATATGGGTCTGGTAAAATAATGACTCACTTCACCTTTATTCTCAAGAATAATAAACATGCTATTAACATATTAACCGGATATAAAGGTTATACGGCCAGGCTGAAGCAAAAGATGAAAAAAACAGCAATGAGATGAGAATTATCTTGCGTCAGTCCTTATGGGGTTGAGAAAGATAATTTCATCCCTAAACTATTTTAGTTCACTGCAAATGGAAGGCACGATGAGAGGAAAAATACCGAAGACCGAATTGCTGGTGACGTTTGAAGTGGTGGCACGTCACGAAAGTTATACTCGGGCAGCAGAAGAGTTGGCTTTGACACAGAGCGCTGTGTTCAGACAAGTAAACGCGTTGGAGGATTTTCTGCATACTGCATTATTTGACCATGCAAAAAAACGTATTCATTTAAATGCGGCAGGTAAGCATTATCTGAACATTGTTAAAGAAACGCTAAATAAACTTGAGCGTGATACTCATTCGATAATGGCCTGGCAACCTGCGGTTCAGGCTATTGAGTTAGCCGTCAATCCGACATTAAGCACTCATTGGTTGATTCCCAATTTACGCGAGTTCAATAAATTAAATCCCGATATTACGGTCAATATTCATTCACTGGCAAATATCGGCGATTTTCTAAACAATGATTATGACGCCGCTATTATGCGCGAAGATTTTTGTACACCATGGTCTGGAATGGAATATTTATTTGAAGAGGAGATTTTGCCCGTTTGTAGCAGAAGCCTGTTATCCCGACCTGATCAAAAATTCGCTGTCGATGACTTGCTGAATGAATTTCCTTTGTTGCATCAAAGTACCCGCACCACCGGTTGGCAAGAGTGGTTTGCGCTGTCGGATGTTAACAGCCCGCTGGTGAACAAAGGCCCGCGCTTTGACTTGCTCTCGATGTTGATTGCGGCGGTACGCTCAAATCTGGGAACCGCATTATTACCTCGTTTTGCTATTCAGCGCGATCTGGACAGCGGTGAAATGGTCATTCCTTGTGATGTTCCTATCCGTACCGGGAACCGCTTCATTTTGACATGGCGGGCAGAAAAAGCTGAGTCCCGACATTTGCAGATTCTTCGCGCCTGGTTACTGGAAAAATCACTGATATCTGAGCCAGCTTGATTGATGATGCCGCCCGGTTTTCACCTGGCGGCATACCTTACCAGTCAATACCAGATTGAGCCTGAATCCCGCTATCAAAGGCATGTTTTACCGGTCGGATTTCACTGACGGTATCTGCAATATCCAGCAACTGGCTGTGACAACCGCGCCCGGTCACCACCACACTTTGATGGGCGGGGCGATTCACTATCGATGAAATAACCTCCTGAATATCCAGGTAGTGATAAGCCAGCATATAGGTGAGTTCATCGAGTACCACCAGGTCGTAACGCGCATCGGCGAGCATGCGCTTACTTTCCTGCCAGACCGCGAGAGCAGCCTGGATATCTTCTTCTCTATTCTGGGTTTCCCAGGTAAAACCGGTGCCCATAATGTGGAATTCAACCTTGTGCTGATGCAGCGTGTTGTATTCACCATTATCCCACTGGCCTTTAATGAATTGCGCGACCCCGACGGTTTTGCCATGGCCGATAGCGCGCGTCACTGTCCCAAAGGCTGCGGTCGATTTTCCTTTTCCGTTGCCGGTAAAAACAATCAGGATACCTTTCCTTTCGGTTGCCGCCGCCACACGGCTATCTACCCGCTCTTTGATCTTTTGCTGGCGCTGACGATGGCGTTCAGTATTGGTTCGCGTTTCCATAAACGCTCCTTAATGCTTTGCAGGGCAAGATGCGCAACTTTGCTTTTGCTCAAACTGTTCAAAGAAGTTATTGCCTTTATCGTCGACCAGAACAAAAGCCGGCAGGTTTTTCACTTCCATCATCCACACCGCTTCCATGCCCAGTTCAGGGTACTCAAGGCAGCGCAGGCTTTTCACATATTGCTGCGCCAGTAATGCCGCCGCGCCACCGATACTCCCGAGGTTAAAACCACCATGTTTGAGGCAGGCATCGGTCACTTGCTGGCTGCGGTTACCTTTCGAAAGCATGACCAGGCTGCCACCTGCTGCCTGGAACTGGTCAACATAACCATCCATGCGCCCGCCAGTGGTCGGCCCGAGCGAACCACACGGCTGGTTGTCCGGCGTTTTGGCGGGGCCCGCGTAATAGACGATATGGTTTTTCATGTAGTCGGGCATCGCTTCGCCCTTGTCCAGCCGCGCTTTGATTTCAGCATGGGCAATGTCGCGGGCGACCACGATGGAGCCGCTTAACGACACGCGTGTGCCAATCGGCAGCTTAGACAAGTCGGCCATAATCTCTTTCAGTGGGCGGTTCAGGTCGAGTTGCACCGTCTGGGCGCTATTCTCTGTACGCTGAGAATCCGGAATAAATTTGCCTGGATTGTGCTCGAGTTTTTCCAGCCAGATTCCCTGCTTATTGATCTTGCCTTTAATATTGCGGTCGGCAGAACAGGACAGCGCCATCGCGATTGGGCAGGAACCGCCGTGGCGTGGCAGACGGATAACCCGGATATCATGGGCGAAGTATTTGCCGCCAAACTGCGCGCCGATGCCAAATTCACGACTGGCATTGAGTAACGCGGTTTCCAGTGCCGTGTCGCGGAATGCCTGGCCGAGTTCATTCCCCTCGGTTGGCAGATTGTCGTAATACTTGGTCGAAGCCAGTTTGGCGACTTTCAGTGACTGGTCGGCCGACAACCCGCCCACCACAAACGCGATATGGTAAGGAGGGCAGGCGGCAGTACCCAGCGACTTCATTTTTTCAATCAGGAAGGCAGTCAGCTTTTCAGGCTGGAGAATAGATTTTGTTTCCTGGAATAGCGCCGCTTTGTTGGCAGAGCCACCGCCTTTGTTGACGAACAGGAAACGATATTCATTGCCAGGTGTGGCGCTAATATCAATCTGCGCAGGCAGGTTGGTCTGAGTGTTGACCTCGGTGTACATGTCCAGCGGCGCATTCTGCGAGTAGCGCAGATTATTCTCCTGGAAGGTGGTGTAGATGCCTTTACTTAAGGCTTCAGCATCGTCGCCGCCGGTCCAGATAGACTGACCTTTACTCGCCACAATGGTAGCTGTCCCGGTATCCTGGCAATTTGGCAGCACACCTTTCGCCGACACTTCCGCGTTGCGTAACAGTTGCAGCGCAACGTATTTATCATTATCACTGGCCTGTGGGTCGTGCAGGATGCTGGCAATCTGCTTGAGATGGGCAGCACGCAGGAAAAACGACGCTTCGTAAAAAGCATGCTGCGCCAGTAGCGTTAAGGCCTCAGGGGCAACTTTGATGACCTCTTCACCGTCCAGCTCCGTCACCGTAATGTGTTGGCCGCTGAGCAATGTATATTCCGTATTATCTTTGCTTTGTAAAAACGGTTCCTGCCAGGCAAATGGTTTAGACATGTCGACTTCTCACTTATCAGTCATTAATGAAGGGCATCTGGTGCGATGCCCTTTTCTTCGGGCTTACTTCGCTAAAAAGAGATTGGATTGTGTCGCTTGCGCAACATACTCAATGGTTTGCTGGGCGCGAACGCTGTTGCCCGCGGAATCAAGCGGCGGAGAGTACACGGCGATGGCATATTTCCCCGGCACCACGGCGACCATGCCGCCGCCGACACCGCTTTTCGCCGGAAGGCCTACGGTGTAAAGCCACTTGCCGCTGCCGTCATAAAGCCCGGCAATAGCCATTTCCGCTAACACCTGCGGGACATATTTCTCGTTTAACAGTTGCTTGCCGGTGTAAGGCGATTTGCCATTATTGGCGAGCACCGCGCCCATTTTGGCGAGCTGCTCGGTGGTGACATCCACTGAACACTGACGGGTATAAATCTCTACGGCTTCACGGGTATCGCCATAGAAACTGTTATAGGACTCCATTAACTGCGCCAGCGCCTGATTGTGCTGGTTGGTGTCCATTTCAGATTTGAATACCGGCTCGTTGACGGTCAACGAGGCATCCGCCCACGCATTCAGGTTGTTGAGAATTTTGTTCCAGCGGTCGGTTTTATCTTTGGCTTCAACCAGGCTAACGGTGCTCATCGCTCCCGCATTGACCAATGGATTTTCTGGCGCGCCTTTGGTCAGCTCCACGGCTAAACCGGAATTGAATGGCAGCCCGGTGGCATTGGCACCGAGTTTATCCAGCACCTCTTTTGGCCCGTGCTGTTCCATCGCGAGCGCCATGGTGAAGACCTTGCTCAGGGACTCCATCGGGAAGGCTTTTTTGACATCACCTGTCTGGTAAATTTTGCCGTCCACCGTGGCGATGGTGATGGCAAAATTCTGTGGGCTGTAAGTGGCAAGCGCCGGAATATAGTCAGCGACTTTTCCGTCGTTATTATTTTTATATTTTTGATGCGCTTGTTTGATGAGTGCGTCGTAGTCTGGTGCAGTTTGCGCCAGCGTCGTGGTGCTGACTAAGAAACTGAGCGATAACACACTTGCTGCTAAGAGTTTTATTTTCACGTTGTAGCCCTGTGTTGTTGTGTTAAAAAAGGCCGACGAAAGTCGGCCTTGAATATCAGTACATGGTCACTTCAGATGCTTTAGTCGCCGGGTGTTCTAAGCCAGGCGTTTTGGCTGGAGCGTCACCACGGCAACCTTCACCGAAGTGTTCACCTTCCCAGCGGCCAACAATCGCAGCACCCATGGCGTTACTCATCACGTTAGTCGCTGAACGGCCCATATCGAGGAACGGATCGACACCCATCAGCAGAATCAAACCGGCTTCTGGAATATTGAACTGGTTGAGTGTTGCGGCGATAACCACCATCGATGCACGTGGTACACCGGCCATGCCTTTAGAGGTCAGCATCAGGATCAACAGCATGGTGATCTGCTCGCCCATACTCAGTTCAATGTTGCAGGCCTGTGCGATAAACACGGTGGCAAAAGAGCAGTAAGCCATTGAGCCGACGAGGTTAAAGGAGTAACCGATTGGCAGTACGAAGCTGGCAATCTTCGAGGAAACGCCAAACTTCTCCAGTTTATCGAGCGTACCCGGGAAAGCGGCTTCGGAGCTGGAAGTGGTGAAAGCCAGAAGGGCAGGTTCGAGGATTGATTTGGTCAGACGGCCAATACACGGCCCGATGAGCATAGTGGAAAGGCCAATCAGAATCGCCCACAGCATCCCAAGGGTCAGGTAGAACTCACCCATGAAGATACCGGCGCTGACCATCACACCCAGCCCACGTTCGGCAATCAAACCCGAGATCGCTGCGAAAACGGTCAGTGGCGCAAACAGCATCACATAGCCAGTCAGCTTCAGCATGACGTGCACCAGAGAATCGAGCACTTTCACGATTGCCTCGCCTTTCTCGCCGATTGCTGCCAGGCTGCAACCGAGGAAAATCGAGAACACCACAATTTGCAGGATTTCATTACGAGCCATCGCATCGACGATACTGGTTGGTACGGCGTGCGAGATAAACACTTTCAGAGTGAACGGTTCAGATTTAACCGCTGATAACGCTCCGACATCGTGCGGTACAAAGTTAATGCCAGCACCTGGCTGGAAGATATTAACAATCACCAGACCCAGTGCGATGGAGAGCAGTGAGGCACAAATAAAGAGGAAGAACGTTTTCGAGAATATACGCCCCAGCGTTTTAGCATCGCCCATTTTGGCAATGCCGACCACCAGAGTAGAAATAACTAATGGTGCAATAATCATTTTTACCATACGTAAGAATATGGTGGTAAAAATGGAAATATCGCCTGCATACGATTTTGCCGCATCAGCCGATGCCATATTATTAATGGCCACGCCTGCGATCATACCTAATATAAGGCCTAGTATGATCATCTTCGTTAAACTAATTTTCTTCATGTTTACTCCATCGGATAATGGTTGGGTATTAAGGTGTAGGGCGGCGTGTACCCCGCAGCTACCAAGGCACACACCTGTTTATGACCAACCGCATGAATAATTTGGTGTGCTGGGATACAGCAATATTCCGCACACCATTTAATGTTGTTGTATTATTTTTACTACAGGTCGAACTGAATGCTTAATAATGGTGCATGTTGCTGGGCACCATAAACATCATTGTCACCGACGCTTCCTGAAATAATATCGCGAGGCATGACAATCTTTACCGCGTTGGCTGGGTCAAACCAGATAATGCGGTGAACAAATTCAGGCTCGACGTGATACAAATCGGCAATAAGCTGTGGTGTTAATTGCTCAGATGCTTTTACGCGCTGATAGTCTTCACGGGTTTTAAATAAAATATCTAATACCAGTTCGTACGGTCCGGCATTTTTAGAACGAATGACCTGCGCCAATGAGCAGATTGACTGTTTCATGCCTGAACTCCTTCTGGCGTCACCTGTTCAAGGGTGAAATCAAAACGTAGGTCGTCGTTCGCTTCAATCAGGTGATAGATCGAGAACTCATACACTGGCCCGCTTTGAATGTCGGATGGCGAGAACGGGAAGGCGAGGTTGCCTGCGGTCGCCATGCGGTTTTCATAGCCGTAGTGCAGCAGGGTAGAGCGCACCAGCGAACAAACGCTGTTGGCGATCTCCTGAGTCGGCGCGACCACGTCCAACAAAATCCCCAGCTCATGTCCGGCTGTTTGCATCGGTTCATGGATACCCATGACACCGTTTTTGCCATACAGATGGAACGTGATGCGGATGCTGTCGTCATTGAGCGAGAGGTTGCTCGCCACGCTGGCTTTCACCTCTTCAAGAATGGTGTCGATGCCGGCAATCATAATCGGGTCGCGTGTCCCGGCGATGGTCAGGCAACGGAAACCTACCTGGCGCGCACCTTCGAGTTTCAGCGCATAAGGCGTTTCTTCGTGACGTGAACCGCTAACGTACACTTCACCGTCGTTAACGGCCTTGAAGCTACAGCCTTTCAGATTCAGCACGCCGCCAGGGCCTGGCAGGAAGTACGGATCCGACTTCTCATACAACGTGTGTGCTGCTGCTGAAGTCTCGGTAAATTTGCGCTTCGGATTGAATGTTTTGAGCGTAAAGCCGTGTTCATCAATGATGCCCATCGCGCAATCAGAACCGGAACCTGGCGTTGCGGCAATGGCCGCACATTCGAGGATCTTCCCGCAGTGCAGCGCCAGCCCTTCATCAAACCCTTTCATGATGGGCAGCGCGGCGAAGCAGGCCGGATCGTAAGCACGTCCGCCCAACACCACCTGCGCACCCGCTTCCAGCGCACGCTGGAAAGGTTCGATACCCATTTGCGCGACGATGTAAGTGCTCTCTTCAATCGCCTCGTGGGTCAGTTCAGGGACAAAATCCAGCGCGGTAATCGCACCGTTATCCAGCGCCTGATGAACCGTGGCTTTGTCGACATCCGACGGGATCAACGCCATCGAGAAGCTTAAATTCTCTTCTTGCGCGATCTCGAGGATTATCTGGCGGCACCATTCCAGATGCGGTGCGGCGCCGGAGCCTCCGGCGGTGCCAATCACCACCGGAATGTTGTGGTTAACACCCGCGGTGATCATATAGCGCAGATCGCGTTTAACGCCTGCCCGATCGGTGAACGGTTTGCCTGCCCCTAAATAATGAGGGCCAGGATCGGAGGATCCCGCGTCAACCGCAATCAGATCCGGTGATTCCAGCATGGCTTTGCGAAAGCTCTCTTCCGGGAAGCCATAACCCAGGATAGCCGTCGGTGACAAGATCTTAAATGTGCGTGCCATTTCTCAATCCTTTGTCTGCAACAGCGCAATAGTGCGGTTCATTTCGTTGAACACAATATTGAGCCCTTCATCGAAGCCCATACCAGGCTTTATCAACATACGCATTGGACGAGCGGCTAGCGCCACGTGTACGCAAGTGCGAGCACTGATCTCGGTTTCGTTACAGGTACCGCCCTGGTAGGCTTCCATACCGTGTTTGTTGCAATAGAGCACGGCGTCAACGATGTTGTGAATGCCACCCAGGTCCGGGGTTTTGATCTGCACCATGTGGCAACTGCCCGCATCGGTGAAATCAACGATATCCTGATAGGTGTTACACCATTCGTCGGCGACGATCTTCACACCGGAACCCAGACGAGTCAGCTCATGGGTAATCTCGGTCAGCATGCGGATCTGATCCGGTTTATTACCGGCATCCACCGGACCTTCAATGTACAGCGGCAGGCCCTGTGCTTCTTTTTCCAGGCTGGCGATGTACTCGGCGCAGCGCACCGTGTCCATATCGAAAATCAGGCCAATGGTGCCGTAGACGTCGATATGCAGGGTCGGTTGGTATTTCTCGCTGGTGCGCAGTTTCAGAATGCGGTCAGACAACCAGCGCACATATTCACGCAGTTTCTCACCGTGAAAACCGAGCTTCTGCTCCACGTTGTTGATCAGCGCATGCGGCAGGACATCCACACCTTTAAGGATCATTTTATCGACCGCGATATAGCGGTCATCGCCGCTCTGGCCGAATAATGGAATCGCTTCCGGAACGCATGGCAACTGCCATTCATTACAGACCACTTCCGCTTTCAGGCAGCCGGTTGCCAGCGCGGTGGCATCGAGCAGCGCCTGAGAAAGACCATAACGCACAGCGGTATGCAGCAGATGCCCGTCGATCATTAACGTGTCGAAGAAGCGCGCATTCGGCAGGAACGCATCGACATCGCGGCCTTCCAGCAACGGTTTGATATGGTCGTTGAGGAAAGGAATAAAGTTTGCCGCCAGGAACAGCGGGTCACGGCCACCCGCCCCTGAATATTGCACTGCCGCACAGTCGCCGACGGCAACCGCACCATTTTCAAGAATCAGTTGTACCGAAACGCATTCCCCCGCCTGACGCACCGCTGTGAAACCTGGCGTGACCGGTTCGCCGGTATAGATGAAGCCGTCATGTCCGGCACCGTCTTTAATAGCTTGTTGATCGTCAAAATAAAATGAGGAGTAGCCTGCGGTGAAAAGCGCTTGTTTAATTTTCATCATGGTCTTCCTATTAATTTACTGTGGGATACAGCGTTGATGTCATCAATAACCATCTGGAATGAAGGTTTGCGGCCTTCGAATTGCGCGCGCTCTGCGACGTAATCGTGGTGCAGGGCCAGAATGTCTTCCGGCAGCGGAACCGCTCCGGCATCAAGAATACGAATGGCGCCATAGTTATCGCGCACCGGTAAAATTTTGCCTGCGTTACAGGAAGCCGGAGCGAATGGCACATCCAGTACGCCTGCTTCAAAGGCCAGCACCGTACCGCGAGCAATATCGCCATTGCCCAGCTCGAAGACTTTCTTCAGCACGGCACGCACTTCGCTCTTAATCAGAGACACTTCCTGATCGACGGCAGGGCATGGTGGGAATTTCTGGTCGCTGACCATGTTGAGCATCTGGCGTGAAGCTTTCAGACCCTGGGCGTTAGCCGCCGCGGTAGGGATACCGAAGGCTTCGTGTGGGCTCTTGGTGATCACCTTAGTGGCACCGGACATACCCGCTACCGCCGCACCCCAGGAGATAATGCCGAAGGCTTTAGCTTCGTCTTCCGGGAAGCCACCCATCCACTGGTGGAATACGGTGCTCAGCTCGTAATCGTCGAAGCCGTAGTTATGGAAATACTCATGAGACAACTCGCGCAGCGACTGAATCGCGGCGATGTCCTGAGTCAGGCTTCCCACCTGGCCGTAGCCGACGGTAATAGATTTCACGCCCTGTTCCAGCGCCAGCAGACCTTCAATGATCGCCACGGAATGCGACATGAATGGCGGGATAAGCGTGCCGGTCAGCGGGCCGAACGGTTCGCGGTTAATGCGAATACCATGTTCTTCATACAGGCCCATCAGACGGTCGCAGTACTGCCAGTCACGGATCGATTTTTCTAGCGTGACGCGCTTAGCGTAAGGAATGTTGTAGGAGATGCCGCCGCCTTCGTAGCTGGTAAAGCCACTGGCCATGGAGATCTCTGCCAGCAGGCGTGCATCCGGCGTACCGTGGCGAATTTGCAGCGGTTTTTCCAGCGTTTCGGTCAAACGACGGCAGGCAGCCACACCGTGGTTGACGACCGGCAGGCCGTTCAGCTTAGACGTCCCGGCTTCAATGGATTTCTGAATCCCGACGGCGGCTTCTTCGTAGCGGTTCAGACGGGTATAGGCATCAATGGTGGAAGGCAGCAGGTCACACTCTTCCTGCAACGTTTTGAGCAGTTCGATGTGCTCATCCATTAATGCCACGCCTGCACGTGGCTGGCTCAGGGTTTTGCCTTCCTGATCGGCTTTCAGCAGAGCGTGAGAGAAGCGTTTTTTCTCAGGAATTGTTTGTTGGTACTTCACGCCATCTTCAAAGTTTTCAACGTCCTTACCGGTATGCCAGGTCTGAAGAACCTGGTGCCGTTCGGTCATGAATTCATCATGGGTTAACTTTTTATTACGGAGTTCCATTCGTTGCTGCCTTATCTATAGGGTTAAACATTGAATGCTGGTGCGAGCGGCGAGCTGCGGATAAAGCCTGGCGACGTTTGCCAGCAGCGGTAACAAGCCTTTTGAATCGCGGTAATATTCAAATTGGGTGGGGAGCAGAATGCGTCTGCCGTCATCGTCAAGTTCGCGGTATTTCATCCAGTTGTGGATGTCGAACCGGTTGGCGCGTGAAAGCCATCCGCCGGACCCGACAACACGACGAACGGTGGTCAGGTCACGTCCCATCTGCAAATCGACACTACCCACGCAGGTGCACACCTGTTTTTTGGTGCCCGCATGACGTTCGCTGGCGTAGCCGACACACAACCCTGCCAGTACGGTGTCGAAATATTTTTCTTCCTCGTTACACGGCAGATAATCGGGATGCGCCACCAGATGTTGCAGATAGCGATAAAAAGCTTCCTGGCGTTGCGGCTGATGCGCGAAGAGCACGTTCACCAGTTCCCTGGTGCTTTCGCCGACCACCATGGCCGAGACACGCATCCCCAAATCACCTTCTACGGTGCGTTTGACGAAGGGTTCAGGCACGCCGTGCAACACGGTGTCAGGAGAAAGGGTATTGTTGCTGGTGGAGTAAATATCGGTGGTCGCGCCACCCATATCGATCAGCATGAACTCCTTCCACGAGCTGTCGGAATCGCTGATCGCTTTCACCAGTTCATAAACGGTCCACGGAGTCGGCATCGGCTCCTCACCCGTTTCCCCGACGATGACGTCCAGGCCTTTTCCTTTGACGATCCGTGATAAAAAGAGATCGCAAATCGCCTGCCGCGCGGCATACGGATTCGGGTGATCGAGATCCGGTAGAATGTTGTCTACCGTGGTCAGATCTTTATGCCCGAGGATCGTCTGCACATCGTCCTGAATGTCGCGGTTACCGGCGTAGATAATGGCGCAATCCAGGTTTGACTCTGCCAGCGCATGGGCGTTGGCCAGGCCGTAACTTTCTTCCCCACCGTCGGTGCCACCGGCAAAGAGCAGAATGTCGGGAGGTGTGGTTTCCAGCGCCTTGATGTCGTGGCGATTCAGCTTGTACGAGTAATACTGCGCGATTTTCGCCCCTGCTGAGTGGGCGGTGACTTTCGCGGATTCCAGGGTGATTGACGGCACCAGCCCCATTGCGGCAACGGCAAGACCGCCTTTCGCAGATGAGGAGTATTTCAGCGTCACTTCACCGCTGTTGAGCAGTGGGCGAGCATCGGCAACATTGAGCACCTGATTCAGGCTGGCAAAGAAACCGTCAGCCAGGTGGTGCGTTGTGGTTGGGGTCAGGACGTGGTTCACCAACGTTAACGCATCCCCCTCCCGAGCGAAGAGGGCTGCTTTGGTCCACGTCGAGCCGATGTCGACAGAGACAATTTGCATCAGATGGCCTCTTCAAGGCAGCGTTGGTCAATGTCGTTTGTTATCAGAGAACAAACACTTTCAAGATCGTGGCTTGGGGCAAAGACGCGGTTAAAGCCCATCTCTTTGAACTTGGTCTCGATATCCCCAAAGTCATGCTTGCCGACCACCAGGTTGCCGCCAACGTACAGCAGAATGTCGCCGATACCGCGTTCAATACAACGCTCGCGCAGACCGAGGCAGTCGATGTCACCGTGGCCATAAATTGACGACACCACAATCGCATCGGCACCCGTTTCGATAGCAGCATCGATATATTCATCCTGGCTCACCATCACCCCAAGATTGATTACGCGAAAATCATGGGCAGTAAAAACGCGATCCAAAACTTTATTGCCTACCGCATGGCAGTCAGCACCAATGACGCCAATAACAAGTGTTGATTTTTTCATTAATAATCCTCTGTAGGGCTGATAATCAGAAAGTAAGAGCTATTGCTATTATTTATTGCGCAGGCTGATTGCGCCTTTTAACTGAGCTGGAGTTTCTTTGTCTGATGTAATTGAAGCAATTGATCTATTTTCAGAATATCTTTCTAAAAATGATTGTTGTGAAGTG
>NZ_JAHWLU010000086.1:0-21514 GCF_022134725.1 Buttiauxella sp. S19-1 | reverse complement strand
AACTAATCGTCAGAGTGGATTTGATCGAAAGGAAAAGAAAGGTCTGCTGCGGGGTGGGTAGCAGACCAAAACGGAGCACAATGAAAGAACTACAGGAGGACAGCCTGGCCGTTAATCCAGATGTTTTGCAGTAAAAGCTGCGGGTTAAGCGCATTCAGATTGGCGCGTTTTCCCACCGCCAGAGAGCCAAGTGAGTTCTCCAGACCGAGCATTTTTGCAGGATGCAGCGAAGCCATATGGATGGCATCCTCAGCGGCAACGCCAGCGCTGTTGACCAGATTGCGCACCGCCGCATCAAGCGAGAGCGTGCTTCCGGCAAGCCCGCCGCTTCCCGTTCTCACAATTCCATTTTGCATGGTCACCGGATGGCCACAAATCGAATAGTCGCCATCTGGCATTCCGGCGGCACTCATGGCATCGGTAATCAGCACGATTTGCGATTTCGCGCAGTGACAACAAATATTCATTACCGCGGAGTGAACATGGTGCCCATCGGCAATCAGTTCCAGCCATGCACGTTTATCGCTTAAGCCCGCTCCCACCATGCCAGGATTACGATGGTGCAGGCCCGTCATGCCGTTAAAGCAATGCACCAGCCCGTCGGCTCCGGCATCAAACGCCATTAGTGTTTCTTCATAACTGGCGGCACTGTGACCAAGCATCACGCGTACATCACGACTTTTCAGATGCTTGATGGCTTCCAGCGCTGCGGGTTTTTCCGGTGCCAGCGCAACCACCCGCAAGGTGTTTTGCGACACCTCTATCAACCTGTCCAGCTCGGCAATATCTAACTCGCGGAACAATTCTGGCGGATGAGCGCCTTTGTTCTGCGGTGTAAAATACGGCCCTTCAAGATAGCTGCCCAGTACACTTGCTCCAGGCCCGCCGTGATAATAGCGCTGCGCGATTCGCTGCAATGCCCGCTCGATATCCGCAAGCGGGGCGGTAACGGTGGTGGGCAGCCAGCCACCCACACCTTCACGCGCTTTGTGTATTGCCAGTCGCTCGAGGACGCCGGGGTCGTCATCCATCACATCAACCCCATCACCACCGTGAACATGAATGTCGATGTAAGCCGGGCAAAGCAGTTCAGCCTCACGCGCCAGGGTGCCGACAGGAATCGGCTCAATGGCGACAATCGTTTCGTTTTCAATGCGTAACTGGTGATCGTCCCGCCAGCCTTGTTCGGTCAGAACACGTCTGGCGCGCAGCAGCGTGGTCATATTCCTTCCTCAACCGCCTGCGCTTCACGGTAACGCCCCATTTCATCGACCAGGCTGGTTAGCCCACGATGGCCGCATTCCAGCGCCTGAAGACGGAACTCTTTGCTGCTCAGGCCGTCACGCTCCAGCACCATTTCCAGCAGCAGTTGCAGGTTGATGCCGGTAATGACTTCACGCCCTGGCTGCTCTAACGCCATGGTCGAAGCCACGCGGAACGGTGTGCCGCCGAGCAAATCGGTTAAAAATACCAGACCTTCGCTTTCATCTAGTGCACCGATCGCTTCTTCAAACTGCGCCGTCAGGAGAGCTGTTGAAGAGGTTTCAGGGAAATCAATGGCGATAAATTGTTCCTGCTCACCGAGGATCTGCTTCATCGCTTTTTCCAGCCCGGTGGCAAAGCCACCGTGACCGCTGAGAATAATACTTAACATATTGTTTTATCTCGCTTACAGGGACTAACTTACAGGAAGTGGGCAAACTTCCCGACAACACCCAGAACGACCGTGATACCGATAAGGCGCAGTGGGCTCCAGCCGCGGCGCACCAGCGCATACATGCACAGGGTATAAACAAGTGGCAAAAATGCCGGCATCAGTTTGTCGATAACATCGGTTTGCAGTTTCACCACCGCATCGCCCGCGGTGATTTCAAGCGTGGTAGAGAGGCGAACGTAGGTTGCGACCAGTGCGCCAATCACCGTCATCCCCACAATAGACGCGGCATGGCCGACTTTGCGAGTGTTGGCTTTAATCAGTGGGATGGCGGCCACACCCATGCGGTAAGCGTAATGTGCCAGGCCAAAACGCAGGCCGAGATGCACCACGTTAAACAGTACGATGAAGATAACTGCGCCAAGTATCGAACCTTGTAAGGCCAGGCTTGCCCCGATACCGCCGCAAATAGGCAGCAGGGTCAGCCAGAACATGGCGTCGCCAATCCCGCCCAGCGGCGCACCGACGGCAATTTTCGTGCTCTGGATGCTATTCACATCCTGCTTTGAGCGCTCCATCGCCAGGATAATGCCGATAACAAAGGTCACGAGGAATGGGTGAGTATTGAAGAATCCCATGTGACCTTTCATGGCGCGAGCCAGGTCGTTTTTGTTGGTATGGATTTTTTTCAGCGCGGGCAACAAACCGTAAAGCCAGCCGGATGCCTGCATACGTTCATAGTTAAAGGACGCCTGTAACAGCATGGAACGCCATGCCACACGGTTAATATCCTGCTTAGTCAGTTCTGCACCAATGCGCTGATCTTCATAGACATTGTCATTTTTATCGACCTCGGCGGTGTCAGCGACGTTAACGCCTGGCAGAGTCTGTTCGTTAGATCCCATCTTCAAATTCCTCTTGCTTGACGTGTGTAGGTTGCTGCGGTGCCGGGTCTTTGCGTAAGAAATCAATCAGCGCCATAGCTAATGCGGCGGCGGCAATCGCCAGCACGGGTAGTTTCAGCCAGGCGGCAGCCACAAAGCCGAGAATGAAATAAGGAATGTAGACATTCTTCATCATGATTTTCAGCAACACGGCAAAACCGATAGCTGGCATGATGCCGCCCGCCACGCCGAGGCCGTCAATCAGGCGAGCAGGTAGCAAGTCGATGGCGGTTTTGGCGTGTTCCGCGCCGAAATAAATAGGCAGGAAGGCGCACAAGAAATAGAAGATACCGAGCGCGAGCAATGCCAGATAATTCACGCGCTCAATGCCATCGGTGTCGGCGTTGGCCGCCATTCGATCGCAGCGCGCCATCACGCCGGACATGATTGAGAACAGGAAGGTAATCCCCATTTGCACGGCCACGGCGAACGGCACCGCAACACCGACGGCGACTTCAGGTTTTACACCCGTTGTGATGGCAAATGTGGTGCCAACAATAGTGCCGATAATCACGTTGGGTGGCTGTGCGCCTGCCAGTGGTGCAAGGCCCATCCACACCAGTTCCAGCGTACCGCCACACAAAATACCGGTATGAAGATCGCCAAGAATCAAGCCAACCAGTGGCCCCAGGACGACCGGGCGGTGCATGTGCGTTAGGCCGTTGAACATATCCAGACCCGCAATAAAGGCCAGAATACCCAACGCTAATGCCTGTAATAAGCTAATTTCCATAGAAAATCCCTCAGAGGAGTTTGTAGAGATCCTGCGCGGATTCCGTCGGCACACCCTGAACAAAACATTCCACTCCGGCCTTTTGTAGGCCATCAAAAGCAGCAATATCCTGGTCATCTATAGAGACGGTTTTCGCGATTTGTTTTTTGCCTTCTGCGTAGTGCATGTTGCCGACGTTGATCCGCGAAACAGGCACATCACCTTTTACTA
Source organism: Buttiauxella sp. S19-1 (assembly GCF_022134725.1). Lineage (NCBI taxonomy): Bacteria > Pseudomonadati > Pseudomonadota > Gammaproteobacteria > Enterobacterales > Enterobacteriaceae > Buttiauxella > Buttiauxella sp. S19-1. Next base: position 17,973 of record NZ_JAHWLU010000086.1, on the reverse strand, counting down.
ACGTCAGAAAATCATTAGGGTTTTTGCAAACCAGAAGGATCTTCTGGCGGTCGGCTGCGCGGTGAATATTGTCGATAACTTTTTGCAGCGACCAGAAACGCACGGCAATTCCTTCCGCCAGAACCATCTCCATCAAATTTTGCTGTACCGTATCTTCGGCAACTTCGTCGTTAGCGACGAGGACGAGGTTTGCTCCGGAAAATCCGACCCATTGAACGCCTACCTGGCCGTGAATCAGTCGCTCATCAATGCGGCTTAATACAATGTTTGGCATGTTTTTATCCTCTTATTATCATTGTGTTAATGGAGATTTTTGTGTGCCCAGACAGGCACAATGGTACTGGTGCAACACGTCCTGGATATGGTCGATAATCAGCTCATGCGGCGTGGCCGCGATTTTTCCTTCACGGACCTTAGCGTATTGAAGTGGCAGATACTGACTGATGAGCGGCAAAGGAATAGATTCACCGGCCAGATTAGTAACGAGGTTTGAATATGCTTCATCAATGTCACGATCCGGCCAGTAATAGCGGACGCGGTCAGAGAAGCTGTAGCCACGTGCAAGACGGCAGTCGCTGGTATTGCCGTGATAATGGTGTTTCCAGTATTCAGGTTGCTCGAGCATGACGTTTTCCAGCACTTCCCGCAGCCCTGAGCATTTATGTGCCGGGCGTAGCTCATGCTCGATAGCGGCCAGTGAAAATAGCGCTTCACGCAGTGCAAAGGTCAGCGCCGGGCCGACTTTCAGAATCGCAAAGTGGTTCTGAACCAGTTGCTGCAATGCCTGCGGGGTCTGGTAATCGGTGGAATGCGCTTCAAATACCAGGGTGTCGAACGCTTCAATCATCTGGCTCAGGAAAAGTGATTTCTCCGGCTGATAATCGATAACCTGCGTGTGGTCGAACTCAACGCCAGGCTGAACGACCAGCCCAATAATACGTGGCCAGATATCGCTTAAACCTTGTAATTCAAAAGCGTGGCGGTGAGCTTCCAGCGTGGCTTTTGCAGCCTGCGGTGTTGTCACCGCTAATTCCGCCAGCGTTTCGTGTGCGCCGCCAGGCACCGGAACTTCAGTGCCAATAACGTAAACTAAATCGGACTCGCCGAATTTCTCAGCACAGGTTTGTTCGGCAATTTTCGCCAGTCTTGCGGCGCGCATCGCAACAATAGTATCGGTCAACGGCACTGGGTCATCAGCGCAGGACATACTGCAATCGAGATGGATCTTTTTAAAACCTGCGGTGACATAGCAACGAATCAGCTCATCTGCATTGCGCATGGCTTCTTCTGCGTTCAGTCCCTGCCAGCGGTTTGGGCCAAGGTGATCGCCGCCCAGAATCAGGTTTTCGCGTGGGAAGTGATACTGGTCTGCCATTGACTCGACAAACTCGCGGAAGTCTTGCGGCGTCTTTCCTGTGTAACCGCCATTCTGATCGACCTGGTTGGAGGTCGCTTCAATCAATAAGAGAGATTTGGCTTCTCTTGCATGGCGCATTGCCGCTTCGAGAACCATTGGGTGAGCGGAACAAACGGCAAAAATGCCACATCGTGAATCCTGTTTATGGTCGGCCACAAACGCGGTTAAATGTTTCACTTTCCTCTCCGTATGAGTTGGGGAACTATTTATCTTTCGATTTGTTTCATTTAATAGTGGTATATCGTGCGATAAAAACAAAACGAAAGATAATAGAATTGCGATCTGTTTCGCAAAAGAAACATAATGAAAGCCTATTTGACACAATGACAGTGAATGCAGCGGGCGATGTAAAGGCTTGCTTTCCGCGAAAAGAAAGGTGTTAATAGGCAAAGTGAAATGAAACGAAAGGTTTTATGAAAGGATCTATTATGAGCAATACCGACGCAGCAACGGACAAGCGTGTAACAGGTACAAGTGAAAGACGCGAACACATTATTCAGCGTCTTCGCCAGCAGGGAAGTGTGCAGGTTAATGATCTCTCTTCATTTTTTGGTGTTTCGACGGTGACGATCCGTAACGATCTGGCTTTCCTTGAAAAGCAGGGCGTGGCGGTGCGTGCTTACGGCGGGGCGCTGGTCTGCGATTCAGGGACGGCGGCGGTAGAACCGACGGTTGAAGATAAAAGCTCTCTGAATACTTCTCTTAAACGCAGCATCGCGCGCGTGGCTGCGGATCTTATTAAGCCTGGCCACCGCGTTATTCTTGACTCCGGCACCACCACTTATGAAATTGCACGCCACCTGCGCAACCATAAAGAAGTCATCGCCATGACTAACGGTTTGAACGTGGCGAATGCATTGCTTGAAGCGGAAGGCGTGGAATTGCTGATGACCGGTGGGCATTTGCGTCGCCAGTCGCTTTCATTCTACGGAGATCAGGCCGATCAATCGCTGCAAAACTATCACTTCGACATGCTATTCCTCGGCGTTGATGCCATCGATCTGGAACGCGGTGTTAGTACACATAACGAAGATGAAGCGCGCCTTAACCGCCGTATGTGCGAAGTGGCTGAACGCGTAATCGTCGTAACGGACTCCACGAAATTTAACCGCTCCAGCCTGCATAAGATCATTGATACCCAACGGATCCATATGGTGATCACCGACGCGGGTATTCCTGAAGAGAGCCTGAAAGGGCTGCGTAAAGGCGGCATTGAAGTGGTGTTGGTTGGCGATGTCTGATTGTAGAAGGGGTGGATGCTTGCGCTTATCTACCCTACAACCAGGGTTCTCCCGCCAATATGGCGGGAGAAATGGCGGGAGAAATGGCGGGAGAAATTTGTACTGGTTTTTTCTCTTACCCTGCCGCTAATTTATATCCCCGCAACCGGCTCACGCTCAGCGCGATGGCTAAAACCGTGGCGATGACGGCTACCCACAAGCTGATTTGCACGGCGCTGTTCTGCGCATAAAGCGACATAAACACGCCCACAAATGCCGCTCCGAGGCACTGGCCGAAGGTGCGCATTATTGCCAGCACGCCGGAGGCATAACCGCTGTTTTCGCGTGAGGCATTGGAGAGCATTTCTCGGTTGTTCGGGCTTTGGAAGCAGCCAAAACCGATTCCGCATAACAGGCTACGCAGGCAGATATCCCACGCCTGCGCGTGTTCCGGGAGCATCGCCAGCAATACCAGGCCAACCGCAAAAATGCTCAAGCCAATGGTGGAAATGATCGCCGCTGAATAGCGGTCGGCAAGACGCCCGGCATGGGGTGCAGCCAGAATAATGCCGATGGGCCACGGTGTGAAAAGCAGCGCTGAAACCAATGCGCTGTAGCCGTAGACGCTCTGGAACAGGAAGGGCAGTGCGATAAAGGTTATCCCCTGGCTGACAAAAGACGCCAAAGAAGTGAGTGCTGCCAGCGAGAATCGGGAAGTGGCAAACATCTTGAGCGGGAGCAGCGGTTTTGTGGCGCGGCGTTGAACCCAGATGAACGCCATTCCGGTGACAATTGCGATGCCACCGTAAATCAATGCGGTTATCAGGTCGCTATTTCCCTGATGTGTAAAGGCATCGGCGGCCATCACCAGCGCACCTAATGCGACGGCGGATAAAACGGCTCCGGCAAAATCAAACGGTTCGCGTGTTAATGCCGGATTATGGGGAACCGCGCGCAGAGTGAGTATCACAGCCATGATTCCCAACGGAATATTTATCGCAAACAGCCATTGCCAACTCAATGCCGAAAGTAAGGTTCCACCCAGAATAGGCGCGATGGCGGTGCTGGTGCCAATCAGTAATGCGTTCAGGCCGAGGATGCGTCCGAGCAGGCGGTTGGGGAAAACCGAGCGCAGGATTGCCGGGCCAATGCTTAAGGTCGCGGCACCGCCGATACCTTGTAATACGCGCATAATGACCAGCATTTCCAGTGATGACGACAGCGCACAACCGACGGATGCCAGAGTAAAAACGCTGAGTCCGAAGGTGAAGATGGCACGGAACCCAAGACGGCTGGAAAGTGCCGCAAAGATCGCCAGCGTCATCGCTGCGGATAACAAATAGCCGTTCGCCACCCAGACGGTAGCGCCGACGGAGGCGTTAAGTGAGCGGGCGATTTGCGGCAGCGCAATGTTAATCATCGAGCCGTCGAACACGACCATCGCTGCCATAGTCATCACTGCTACCATTGCTAAGCCGCGCTCGCGACCTGGTAATCCTTCATCGCCGGGTTGATCGGTAAATAACGCCATCGGTTAAAGTTCTCTTTCGCAGGTTGATGGCGCAAATATAGCGGTGCCTAAGATGTGGCGGAAGATGCAGCATTTGCATTAATAACCTGCACCAAACGCCTTCTCTGGTTACTATGACGTTATGAACGAACCCGATCTGAACTTACTGATTGCTTTAGATGTGCTTCTGGCGGAAGGAAGTGTGGCGAGTGCTGCGCGCCGTCTGGGCTTAAGTGCCTCAGCGATGAGCCGCACGTTAAGTCGGCTTCGTGCCACCACCGGCGACCCGCTACTGGTGCGCGCCGGGCGTAACATGGTGCTGACACCTTATGCCGAGGAGATCCGCGAGCGCACGCAAAATGCGGTGTTTGAAGCGCGGGCGATACTGCGCCCGTCTTCAAGCGCGCTCAATCTTGCCACGCTTGAGCGCAGTTTTACTCTGCGGACTAACGCCGGGTTTATCGAGATTTTTGGTGCCGCATTGATTGCCGCGGCTGCTGCTGTCGCGCCTTTAGTGCAACTGCGTTTTATGCCCAAACCGGAGAAAACAGCGAAGTATTTGCGCGAAGGTTTGATTGACCTTGAGGTCGGCGTGCTCGGTGAGATGGGGCCGGAAATACGGCTCACCACGCTGTATCGCGATAAGTTTGTTGGTGTGGTCAGGAAAGGGCATTCGCTGGAACAGTATGGGGAAATAACGGCTGCGAAGTATGCTGCGTTGGGGCATGTGGTGGTTTCCCGCCATGAACGTGGAACCGGCCCGGTGGATGTATTGCTGGCTGAGCTTAATTTAGAACGCAAGATTGTGGCGATGGTGCCGGGCTTCCCTGCGGCGCTGGCGGTGGCGCAAGCGTCTGATTTGGTGGCGTTGGTTCCGGCGACGTTTTTGTTAAATCAGCCTGGATTGAATGGGAACTCAGGGGAAGCGAGATTGTTTGTTTTTGAGTTGCCGGTGAAAACCAATGAGATTACGGTGTCGTTGATGTGGCATCCACGTTCGGAAGCCGACCCCGCGCATCAATGGTTGCGGCAGTTGGTGTTGAAGGTTTGTCGCCAGAAATTGCCGGGATGAGGCTGGTGTTGGATGGCGCTGCGCTTATCCAACCTACAAAATCGGTAGGGCGGATAAGCGTTGGCGTCATCCGCCATTTTTCAAAAAATCAGGTCACCGGCGCTGGGTTAAACACCGCCAAAGCATTGTGCAGCCCCCACTGATCCGAGAAGGTTTTCTTGCGTCCACTCGCGACATCAAGAATAAATTTGAACAATTCCCAGCCGACATCCTCAATGGTCGCTTCACCCGTGGCGATAGTACCGGCGTTGATATCCATTAAGTCGTACCAACGGTTTGCCAGGGCGGTACGGGTGGCCATTTTAATCACCGGAACCGCAAGCAAGCCGTATGGTGTGCCGCGACCGGTGGTGAACACTTGCACCGTAATGCCCGATGCGACCTGTTGCGTGCCGCAGACGAAATCACTGGCCGGTGTTGCCGCGAAAATGAGGCCGCGTTTGGTTGGGCGTTGCCCTGGAGAAAGCACTTCAACAATCGAGCTTTGCCCTGATTTGGCAATGGAACCGAGCGCTTTTTCCACTACGTTTGCCAGGCCACCTTTTTTGTTGCCCGGTGATGGGTTGGCGCTGCGGTCGGTTTTACCCATATCGAGATAGTTGTCGTACCATTCCATCTCTTCAAGCAGGCGTTTGCCGACTTCTTCATTGATGGCGCGTGGGGTTAACAGGTGAATGGCGTCGCGCACTTCGGTGACTTCAGAGAACATCACCGTGCCGCCGCAGCGTACTAACAAGTCAGAGGCAAAACCTACTGCCGGGTTAGCCGTCACGCCGGAGAACGCATCGCTACCGCCGCACTGCATACCGACCACCAGGTCAGACGCCGGGCAGGTTTCGCGCTGGCGCTGGTTCAGTTTCACTAAGTGGCGCTCAGCGACCGTCAGAATGTCGTCGACCATTGATTTAAAACCGACGTGGTGTTCGTCTTGCAGGCGCACAATGCTGGCATCGCTAACGTTAATCGCTTGCACGTCGTCGGTGCCTTCGAGCAGGCGCTCAGGCTGCAATTTTTCGCAGCCGAGGCCAATCACCATAATTTCGCCGCCAAAGTTCGGGTTCAGAGAAATATTATGGATGGTGCGAATCGGGATAACCGCTGCAGGGGCGTTGATCGCCACGCCACAGCCATAAAGGTGGTTCAGGCCGACCACGCCATCAACATTCGGGTAGCGCGGTAGCAAATCACGTTCAATAATTTTGATGACATAATCCACCACGCCAGCAACGCAATGGACGCTGGTGGTGATGCCAAGCAGGTTCTTGGTACCGACACTGCCGTCTGCATTGCGATAACCTTCAAAGGTATAACCTTCCAGCGGCGGCAAAGGTTCCGGTACTTTGGTCGCTAATGGCAGCGTGTGGAGTGGTGGCGCTTTTGGTAATTCCACCAGTGATTCGTCAATCCAGCTACCGCGTGGAATATCACGCACCGCGTAACCGATCACTTCACCATAACGGACGATTTCACCGTGTGCGGGAATATCAATCAGTGCAGCTTTATGGCCTTGCGGGATATGTTCGATTAATTCCAGACCATCCGGGAAACGCGTACCGGCTTTCAGGCCGTTATCATTAACAATAATAGCGACATTATCTGTCTCATGAACTTTTATATAAAAGGAGCCAGGGGGTTGTTGTTTAATTTCTATATTTGACATTGTCGCTATTCTCCAGAATTTTTCTAATCGTGACTTCTCACAAGCTAAATAAAGAATGTCAGTCCGTGAGAAATAAAAATGTGAGCGAGATCACTTTATATTGTGACGCCTAATCTGGAGGGGTGGGCAATCAATGAAATTGTGCAATACCCCCCACAAACATGTGCATAGGTTTAACTATTTATTGTTTTTCATGTCATTAATTGGGCAGATGCCTAATGTCCATTGAGTTACTGATGGCTATACTGTGTTGCATATATTAAGCAGTGCCATCCCGAAATATAATTTATTAATATCTTATTAAATAAAAATCCTTGAATAAAGTACCCGCAACAGAGGATGTGAAAAATGATTTTGGATACAGCCATTGAGTCTAAAAAAGGTAAGCATACGCGATACCTAATATTATTAATTATCTTTATTGTGACGACGATTAACTATGCGGATCGCGCCACACTTTCTATTGCAGGTACTGAAGTTGCTAAAGAATTACAACTCAGTGCAATCTCAATGGGTTATATTTTCTCAGCATTTGGCTGGGCTTACCTGCTGATGCAAATCCCAGGCGGCTGGTTGCTTGACCGCTACGGTTCGAAGAAAGTCTACACTTACAGCCTGTTCTTCTGGTCGCTGTTTACCTTTATGCAGGGCTTTGTCGACATGGTACCGCTGGCGTATGCGGGTATCTCCATGTTTATCATGCGCTTTATGCTCGGTTTCTCTGAAGCACCTTCTTTCCCGGCGAACGCCCGTATTGTTGCGGCCTGGTTCCCCACCAAAGAACGCGGCACCGCATCTGCGATTTTTAACTCTGCACAGTATTTCTCGCTGGCGTTGTTCTCTCCATTACTCGGTTGGCTGACCTTTGCCTGGGGCTGGGAACACGTGTTTACCGTAATGGGCGGTATCGGTTTTGTGCTGACTTTCCTGTGGGTGAAGTTTATCCATAACCCGACTGACCACCCGCGTATGTCAAAAGAAGAACTGGATTACATCACTAAAGGCGGCGCAGTGGTCGATATGGACCACAAAAAACCAGGTGCCGTGGTTGAGGGGCCAAAACTTCATTACATCAAACAATTACTGACTAACCGCATGATGCTGGGCGTGTTCTTCGGTCAGTACTTTATCAACACCATTACCTGGTTCTTCCTGACCTGGTTCCCGATTTACCTGGTGCAAGATAAAGGTATGTCGATTCTGAAAGTGGGGATGGTGGCTTCTATTCCGGCTCTGTGTGGCTTCGCTGGCGGGGTGTTGGGCGGCGTATTCTCAGATTCGTTAATCAAACGCGGTTACTCACTGACTGTTGCTCGTAAGATACCGATTGTGCTCGGAATGTTGCTGGCTTCCACCATCATTCTTTGTAACTACACCGACAGTACCGCGCTGGTTATCGCGCTGATGGCATTCGCTTTCTTCGGTAAAGGTTTTGGTGCCCTGGGCTGGCCGGTTATTGCCGACACGGCTCCAAAAGAGATGGTCGGTCTGTGTGGTGCGGTCTTTAACGTGTTCGGTAACGTGGCTTCTATCGTGACACCACTGGTGATTGGTTACCTGGTTTCTGAGCTTCACTCCTTCAATGCGGCGCTGATCTTTGTTGGCTGCTCGGCGCTGATGGCAATGGTTTGTTATCTGTTCGTAGTTGGCGACATTAAACGATGGAATTGCAGAAGTAATTCTCTCAACAGATAACTGAATAAATAAGGGCAACAGATGAATAACAACGTTTTCCCCAACAAATTCAAAGCGGCACTGGCAGCACATCAGACGCAAATCGGTTGCTGGTCTGCACTGGCAAACCCTATCAGTACTGAAGTGTTGGGGCTGGCAGGGTTCGACTGGATTGTGCTGGATGGCGAACATGCGCCAAACGACATCACCACTTTTATCCCGCAACTGATGGCGTTAAAGGGTAGCGAAAGTGCGGCGGTGGTTCGTGCACCAACTAACGACCCGGTGGTTATCAAGCGCTTGCTGGATATTGGTTTCTACAACTTCCTGATTCCGTTTGTGGAAACCCAGCCGGAAGCGGCGCTGGCGGTGTCTTCAACCCGCTATCCACCGGAAGGGATTCGCGGCGTGTCTGTTTCGCATCGCGCCAATATGTTTGGCACCGTGCCGGACTACTTCGCACAGTCCAACAAGAACATCACGATTCTGGTGCAAATTGAAAGCCAGCAGGGAGTGGATAACGTTGATGCGATTGCCGCGACTGATGGCGTGGACGGCATTTTTGTCGGGCCAAGTGATTTGGCGGCGGCGTTGGGCCATTTGGGTAATGCCTCGCATCCGGAAGTGCAACATTGCATCCAACACATCTTTGCTCGTGCTAAAGCGCACGGTAAACCGGCCGGGATTCTGGCACCCGTTGAAGCGGATGCGCGCCGTTATCTGGAATGGGGCGCCACCTTTGTGGCCGTTGGCAGCGATTTAGGCTGCTTCCGCTCTGCAACGCAGAAACTCGCTGATTCTTTTAAAAAATAACCACCATTTAAAGAGAGAGACTGAATTATGACACTGAAAGTTGGGTTTATTGGCCTGGGTATCATGGGCAAACCAATGAGTAAAAACCTCATCAAAGCTGGTTATTCGCTGGTGGTTGCCGACCGTAATCCAGAGGTTATTGCTGAAATTATTGCAGCGGGTGCCGAAACCGCAGCCACGCCTAAAGATATTGCCGAGCAGTGTGATGTGATCATCACCATGCTGCCTAACTCCCCGCATGTGAAAGAAGTGGCACTGGGCGCGAACGGTATTATTGAAGGGGCAAAACCGGGCACTGTGGTTATCGATATGAGTTCTATCGCGCCACTGGCAAGCCGTGAAATCAGCGAAGCGCTGAAAGCCAAAGGTATCGACATGCTGGATGCACCGGTCAGCGGTGGCGAGCCAAAAGCTATCGAAGGTACGTTGTCTGTGATGGTTGGCGGCGACAAAGCGATTTTTGACAAGTATTACGACCTGCTGAAATCCATGGCCGGTTCCGTGGTGCATACCGGCGATATCGGTGCCGGCAACGTCACCAAACTGGCAAACCAGGTGATTGTAGCGCTGAACATTGCGGCGATGTCTGAAGCGCTGGTACTGGCGACCAAAGCAGGTGTTAACCCGGAGTTAGTCTTCCAGGCGATTCGTGGCGGTCTTGCGGGCAGCACCGTTCTGGAAGCGAAAGCGCCGATGGTGTTGGATCGTAATTTCAAGCCAGGTTTCCGCATCGATCTGCACATTAAAGATCTGGCGAATGCGCTGGATACCTCCCACGGCGTTGGTGCCCAATTGCCACTGACTGCGGCAGTGATGGAGATGATGCAGGCGCTGCGAGCCGATGGGCACGGTAACGATGACCATAGCGCCATCGCGTGTTACTACGAAAAACTGGCAAAAGTAGAAGTCGCCAGGTAATCAATCGTAGGGCGGACAAGCCATGCGCCCCCGCCAATAATTGGTGGATGACGCTTGCGCTTATCCCCCCTACAAAACTCGGCCCTTAAGTTTTTGGCATGGACACATTATGAAAATCGTAATCGCACCCGACTCTTATAAAGAAAGCCTCTCAGCTGTTGATGTGGCGAAGGCCATTGAAAAAGGATTCCGTGAGATATTTCCTGATGCAGAATATATATCGGTCCCGGTTGCAGATGGCGGGGAAGGTACGGTCGATGCCATGATCAGTGCGACACAAGGCAAAAAAATCACCACAACAGTGACCGGGCCGTTGGGCGAACCGGTGAGCGCATTTTGGGGAATGTCCGGCGACGGCAAGACGGCGTTTATCGAAATGGCTGAAGCCAGCGGACTTGCGCTAGTACCGCTCAAAAACCGTAACCCATTGATTACTACATCACATGGTACTGGCGAGCTGATTTTACGCGCTCTGGATAACGGTGCGCGCAACATTATTATCGGCATCGGCGGTAGCGCAACAAACGACGGTGGCGCGGGCATGGTGCAGGCGCTGGGCGCGAAACTGTGTGACGCAACGGGCAAAGAGATTAGCCACGGAGGTGGCAGTTTAATGAGCCTGAACACTATTGATATTTCAGGCCTCGACACCCGTTTGGCAGATTGCGTGATTAACGTGGCCTGCGATGTGACGAATCCTTTAATTGGCGATAACGGCGCTTCACGTGTCTTCGGGCCGCAAAAAGGGGCTGACGAAGCGATGATCGTTGAGCTGGATGCCAACCTTGCCCACTTTGCCGATGTAATTAAAAAAGATTTACATATTGATGTGAAAAATGCGCAAGGCGCGGGTGCCGCGGGTGGCATGGGCGCGGCTTTAATGGCGTTCCTTGGCGCAGAATTACGCAGCGGCGTTGAGATTGTGACCGAAGCTCTGCACCTTGAAGAACACATTCATGACTGCTCGCTGGTGGTGACCGGCGAAGGGCGTATGGATAGCCAGAGTATTCGTGGCAAAGTCCCGGTAGGTGTGGCAGCCGTGGCGAAAAAGTACCGTAAACCGGTGATTGGTATTGCAGGTTCACTGACCAGCGATGTGGCGATAGTCCATCAACATGGCATCGATGCAGTGTTCAGTGTGCTCAACAGTATTGTTACGCTGGAAGAAGCGTTGAAAAACGCATTCGACAATATTTATCGTGCGTCGCGCAATATTGCGGCAACGGTGGCGATAGGTATCAATACCACCCGTTAGCAGGGGTGACAGGGGCGGGTAAAACCTCTATACTTCGCGCCGAAGCTGACCAGACAGTCGCCGCTTCGTCGTCGTCCTTCTTCGGAAGGAGACAGGCGGAGGGGAGGAAAGTCCGGGCTCCATAGGGCAGGGTGCCAGGTAACGCCTGGGGGGGTAACCCACGACCAGTGCAACAGAGAGCAAACCGCCGATGGCCCACGCAAGTGGGATCAGGTAAGGGTGAAAGGGTGCGGTAAGAGCGCACCGCGCGTCTGGTAACAGTTCGCGGCACGGTAAACTCCACCCGGAGCAAGGCCAAATAGGGGTTCATAAGGTACGGCCCGTACTGAACCCGGGTAGGCTGCTTGAGCCAGTGAGCGATTGCTGGCCTAGATGAATGACTGTCCACGACAGAACCCGGCTTATCGGTCAGCTTCAACCATTCAGGAACGCCCCGCACAGTGTAAATTGTGCGGGGCGTTTTGCTATGTGTGTTTTACCACCCTCACCCTGGCCCTCTCCTGTGGGAGAGGGTTGGGGTGAGGGCAAACAATTGCCATAATACGAACCTCGCCATCACCGGATTCCACACCGCCATGATCAAATCCCTGTATATCGACAACTACCGTTCCGTGCGCAAGCTTTCCATCGATCTCGAACGGCTGAACGTGGTTTTTGGTCCTAATGGCTGCGGTAAATCCAACATTTATAAAGCAATCCATCTGATTCACGGGGCGGCGATGGGGCAGTTGTCGCATTGGTTATCGGATGAAGGCGGTATTCAGAAAGTGATGTGGGCGGGCGATCGCGCCAAAGGGTATGCCAGTGCGCCGCGCCGCATGACACTGGCGGTAGATACCGACGATTTTGAGTATGAAGTGCAGGTCGGCTTCCCTGATAAACTGCCGTATCCAACCATGTTTGATCTCGATCCTATTGTTAAAGAAGAACAAATTTGGCTGAGTGGTTTCCGCCGTCGCCCTTCATCTTCCATTATGCACCGGCGTAACCAGGCAGTTTTTCTCAATGATGTGAACGGTGAGAAGGTGACGCATGCCGCCACACTCTACGAAAACGAATCTTTGTTCGGCCAGTTAGGCGAGCCGCATCTTTATCCTGAAGTTTCCAGCGCACGGGAAATACTGCGCAACTGGCGTTTCTACCACGAATTCGACATTACCAAGGGGGCCGGATTGCGTTTGCCGCAGGTCGGTTATCGCTCACCTGTTCTGGGCGGTGATGGTTTGAATTTGGCCGCGGCTTTCCAGACCATCGTTGAAATAGGTGATAGCGAATTACTGTTTGCGGTGCTGGATGAAGCGTTCCCTGAATGCACATTTTTCTGTGATAACAGGAACGGGCGTTTCCAGATGATGATGCACCGACAGGGGATTAATCGCCCGTTGGAGTCGGCTGAATTTTCTGACGGAACATTACGATTCCTGTGCCTGACCGTCGCGTTGCTTAGCCCCCGACCGCCACGTTTTATTGCCCTCAATGAACCGGAAAACAGCCTGCATCCACAGATGTTGCCCGCACTGGCACGTTTGATCGCACAAGCGAGTCGCTACACGCAGATTTGGTTAACCAGCCACTCGCCAGAACTGGCGACGCTTATCGAGAGGCATACGCCGTTTACGCTGTATCAATTGGCGATTGAGAACGGAGAAACGCGCGTTAACCGGCTTTCCTGATAATTTGCTGTAACCGCATGGCGAAATGGTAGATAAAAAATCTAAACCTTAACCATATGGATACAATAAACAGTGATTAATTCTGAATCGCCGTTGCAGTGTGAGGTGAGTCAAAATCTGGTGGCCATATTGTCACACCGCATTAACCTCACGAGTTGCGCCAGCTCACATTCGCGGTGGATGGGTAATTTCCTTTAAAGCAAAACACTCAAAACAAATACTTTAAAAACAATGAGTTAATTTTTTAGCGATACCTTTCCAATAACTCTTTTCTACCAAATTAGCAAAATACTGCAGGAAATATGCAGATTTACCTCTAAACGGAGAAAAATTTACTCTTTTGTTTGGCTTCCTCTTGAGGAGTAGCAAATTTTTTCTCCGCTACCCGCGCTATCCTTTTCTCATTCTAAATACACGTCCAGAACACCGATCTCGTTTTTCGAGTATCTGGTCATCACTCTGTATTGAATATTCACGATTAAAACCTACAAATATAAGCGAGCACTTTATGGAAACGGGAAGCATTACTGCGGTTAATATTCCAGCATCCGGTCGAGCAGGAATGACAGAAAGTGAATGGCAGGCCGCGACAAAATTCGATAGTAAAGATGTCGGCTGGGTAATTATGAGTATCGGGATGGCGATTGGTGCCGGAATAGTCTTTTTACCAGTACAAGTCGGATTAATGGGGTTGTGGGTATTTCTGCTCTCCTCAATAGTAGGATATCCGGCAATGTATTTGTTCCAGCGTCTCTTTATTAATACCTTAGCGGAATCACCGGAATGTAAAGATTACCCTAGTGTGATTAGTGGTTATTTAGGTAAAAACTGGGGGATATTATTAGGCGCTCTCTATTTTGTTATGTTGGTTATTTGGTTGTTCGTTTATTCTACTGCCATTACTAATGATAGTGCCTCTTATTTACATACTTTTGGCGTGACCGAAGGGCTGTTATCAGATAATCCTTTTTATGGGTTGGGACTGATTTGTGTTCTGGTCGCCATTTCTTCACGAGGCGAGCAGCTTTTATTTAAAATCTCAAGCTTCATGGTGCTGGCAAAGCTTTTGGTTGTCGCGGCATTGGGTTTCTCAATGATTGGCATGTGGCACTTGCACAACACCGGGATGCTGCCGCCAATGGGGATGCTGATTAAGAATGCGATCATTACCCTGCCATTTACATTGACCTCTATTCTGTTTATTCAAACATTAAGCCCGATGGTGATTTCGTATCGCTCAACAGAAAAGTCCCGGGAAGTGGCTCGTTTTAAAGCGTTGCGTGCCATGAATATTGCCTTCGGTATTCTTTTCGTGACGGTGTTCTTTTATGCAGTTTCTTTCACGCTGGCAATGGGGCACGACGAAGCTGTAAAAGCCTATGAGCAAAATATTTCGGCTCTCGCTATCGCTGCCCAATTCATTGACGGCGCTTCGGGCGCGTGGGTCACTGTCGTTAGCGTAATGCTCAATATCTTTGCAGTCATGACGGCATTCTTTGGTGTTTATCTTGGTTTCCGTGAGGCAACACAAGGTATCGTTATTAATATTTTACGTCGCAGAATGCCAGAAGAAAGAATAAACCAAAAATGGGTGCAGCGCGGAATTATGTTGTTCGCCATTTTATTGGCCTGGAGTGCGATCGTCCTTAACGCACCAGTATTAAGTTTTACCTCAATCTGTAGCCCAATATTTGGCATGGTTGGTTGTTTAATTCCTGCATGGCTGGTTTATAAAGTACCAGCACTGCACAAATATAAAGGTGCATCGCTGGTGATTATCATTATTACCGGGTTGCTGTTATGTGTCTCTCCATTCCTGGCGTTCTCCTGATTCGCAGGTGTTTGTATTGTAGTTCTCAGTATTAAGGTTAAAAAAATGACAAATACAGAAATGAACCCTGCGTGGGCAGAGTTAATCCGTGCGGTAAAACAAAATGTGAAGCCAGCAGTAGGGTGTACGGAACCCGTTTCACTGGCGCTGGCAAGCGCACTGGCTGCCTCGCATTTGGCCGGGAGAGTGATTCGAATTGAGGCCAAGGTTTCACCTAATCTGATGAAAAATGGCATGGGAGTTACCGTTCCTGGAACGGGAATGGTGGGTCTACCTATTGCCGCCGCAGTGGGTGCATTGGGCGGCGATCCGCTGGCGGGGTTAGAAGTTCTCAAAGGTGCGCCAGTAGAGGCGATTGCCGCCGGGAAGTTGCTGTTGGCAAGTGGCAAAGTGACGGTGACAATTCAGGAACTTTGTGAGGAAATCCTCTATACCCGCGTTACGGTCTATACCGCAGAAGAGTCAGCGACGGTGGTGATATCTGGCGAACATACCAGGGTAAGCCGTATCGAAAAGGACGGAGCGGTATTGTTCGATGCGCAAGGGGAGGCTAAGCCCGTTGACAATGAGCAGGCGTACCATCTGGAGCGATTTAACCTCGAGCAGATTGTTGAGTTTGCCCAGAGCGTTCCGTTTGACGATATAGGTTTTATTCTTGATGCCGCGTTGCTCAACGGTGAACTGTCGCGCGAAGGATTGCGGGCGCAATATGGTTTGCATATTGGTTCGACATTAAGCCGCCATCGCGATCGCGGTTTAATGGCTAAGGATCTGTTAAGTGACATAATGATCCGTACTTCGGCGGCATCTGATGCGCGCATGGGGGGGGCTTGTCTGCCTGCAATGAGCAACTCAGGTTCTGGTAACCAGGGGATTACGGCGACGATGCCGGTTGTGGTGGTAGCCGAGCACCTTGGTTGCGATAGCGAGCGGCTGGCGCGTGCGTTGATACTGTCGCATCTGACCGCTATCTACATTCACCATCAGTTACCTACGTTGTCGGCATTGTGCGCAGCAACGACGGCCGCGATGGGTGCTGCGGCAGGGATAGCCTGGTTAATTGACGGAAGTTATCAGAGTATCTCGATGGCAATCAGCAATATGATTGGTGATGTTAGTGGGATGATTTGCGATGGCGCATCAAATAGCTGTGCGATGAAAGTGTCGACCAGTGCTGCTTCGGCATGGAAAGCGGTACTGATGGCGCTGGATAATACTTCGGTCACGGGGAATGAAGGTATCGTTGCTCATGATGTAGAGCAGTCGATAAGCAATCTGTGTGCACTGGCAAGCCAGGCAATGCAGCACACAGACCGTCAGATTATTACGATTATGGCTAACAAAGTTGCCTGATATCCCTAAGCTTCTTCTTCAGCCATCTCGGTCAGGCGGACGTCCGCTTCGATAACAATGGCTTCCAGCTCGTTCAACATTTCGTCGTAGCTGAGTTCGGGTTCAGCGGTTGCCGTGATAATGGCAACCGCTGCCACAGGTGACGGCGCTGCTTTTTTTGTACTCTTCCGGGTAGCCAGTTTTTTACTCACAAATAACTCCTGTTGGTCAGACTTTGGCACTGGTCAGACCGGTAAATCTATCAGCAATGCACGCAGTGGAGTATCTGCAACCAACGTTATGTTAGCTTCGTCACGGATAAAAGCGCCATCGCCGCAGGTAAGCCCTTCTTTTTGCTCGGCAGATGTAACTGCATGAACTGCACCGTGAATCGACTGCAAATAAGCTCGCGGGCCATGTAACTGGAAACTCAATTGCTGGCCTTTCTCCAGTTCAATTTGATGGACCCACACTTGCTGGCGCAATTGCAGGCTCTCTTTGCTGCCATCCGGCGAGGCCAGCAATTGCTGCGGCTGGTCTGTCAGGCTGATTTTTTGCACCAATGGGTTTTCACGCTCCGGGCAGGCATCCAGCCACAACTGCATACGCGTCAGCGAGTTCTCTTTACTGAGGTTATGCTCGCTGTAACTCAGCCCAGGTTGGGTGGAAAGCAGCAACGCTTCACCTGCTTTCGCCTGAACATGGTTACCTTCGCTGTCGCGGTATTCCGCTTCGCCTTCGAGAATCAAATTGAGGATATCGACCTTCGGATAAGTTCGCGGCTGGAATGAAGCGCCAGGTGCCAGGACTTCCTGATTGAGTACGCGCAACGATGCATAGCCCAGCAATTTCGGGTCAAAATAGTGACCGAAAGAAAACGTATAGCGTGCCTGCAGCCATCCGTAGTCCGCTTTTCCGCATTGTTTGGCAGTTCTTGGCGTAATCATAATTTCATGGCCTCTTTTTACACTAGGCCCATGGTAAAACTCTGGACGTCGCATTGTTAGCTAGTTAATCTGCTCGGTATGTTCAAATTTCCTGAATGAGAACGAGATGGCTAAAGAGAGAGCATTGACGCTGGAAGCACTGCGGGTCATGGACGCAATTGACCGGCGCGGGAGTTTCGCCGCGGCTGCTGATGAGCTAGGGCGTGTGCCGTCAGCGCTGAGTTACACCATGCAGAAGCTTGAAGAAGAACTGGATGTGGTGCTGTTTGACCGTTCGGGCCATCGCACAAAATTTACCAATGTCGGGCGCATGTTGCTGGAGCGCGGGCGAGTTTTGCTCGAAGCGGCTGAAAAACTGACGACCGATGCTGAAGCACTAGCTCGTGGCTGGGAAACGCATCTCACCATCGTGACTGAAGCGCTGGTGCCAACGGCGAAGTTGTATCCGTTAGTCGAAAAACTTGCAGGTAAAGCGGACACCCAGTTATCGATCATTACGGAAGTTTTGGCGGGTTCATGGGAGCGTTTGAATCACTGGCGCGCGTCGAGCAAATCCTTGGCCAGCACCGCTATTTAACCGGTGACCAACTGACTGAAGCCGATATTCGCCTGTGGACGACACTGGTACGTTTCGATCCTGTGTACGTCACC
>NZ_JAHWLU010000085.1:0-21822 GCF_022134725.1 Buttiauxella sp. S19-1 | reverse complement strand
CCATAGAGGACATCGTTGCTGCGAACATAGCTGCAATCAGTAAGCCAACCATACCGACAGGCATATATTTCTGAACAAAATATAAATATGCAAAGTCTGCAGCTTTTTTCCCTGCTTCTGGATATGCAGCTGCTAAATCAACACCCTGGCTGGCAACAAACCATGAAGGCATAAACCAGATGAATGGTCCTACAGTCATCAATAAACAAGCAAGCAGTGCCGCTTTTTTAGCATTTTTTGAGTCTTTAGCTGCAAGATAACGGTAAGAGTTCAGCATGTTATTATTGATGCTGAATTGTTTGATAAAGATAAAGAAAGCCCAAATACCAAAGATACTTAAATAATTAAGGTCATTTCCTGAAACGAAGGAGGCTCCTTCTTGCAATGGAAAATTACTAACAATGTCGGTTACACCACCGCCTTTGATAATTGCAACTACAGCACAGGTCACGGTCACAGCCATGATAATAACCATTTGCATAAAATCAGATGCAATAACCGCCCACGATCCCCCCGTTACAGACATTACAAGCACGACCAATCCGGTAATAATAATTGTTGTTGACATATCAAAACCAAAAATACCGGATGCAATGATGGCTAAACCATTAAGCCATATACCTGCAGAAATAATGCTGTTTGGCATGCTAGACCAAGTAAAAACTTGTTCATTAAAGCGTCCGAAACGCATTCGAACAGCTTCAATTACGGTGATGACACGTAACTGGCGAAACTTCGGCGCAAAATACACATAATTCATAAAGTAGCCGAAAGCATTTGCCATAAAGATCATTGCTACAGCAAAACCATCTGTGTACGCCTTGCCGGCGGCCCCCGTAAAGGTCCAGGCACTAAATTGTGTCATGAAAGCGGTTGCCCCTACCATCCACCACAGCATGTTACCCCCACCTCGGAAATAATCACTTGTTGTACTGGTGAACGCTCGAAACATCCAACCTATTGCAATGAGAAATAAAAAATATATGCCGACTATGACTGTATTGAGTTCCATCTGTAGACCTTTTGAAGGTTAATCACTGATTGGAAATTATCATATCGTCTTAATTGATCATCTTGTATTACAATATACCCAATATGTGACTCTGATCTTAATATCTTAGAAATAAAATAATACAAGTTAACTTGAGGATGACTTTGATTAGCTCATAAGTAGAGCGGTGCATAGTGACGATGGGCAAAAAGAAAGGGGATGCAGAAAAGGGGGAGCGTTTTTGCGAAACGGGTCACGCAGCTCATTGTGCAGTGCGTGCCCCGTTATATCGAAGGCTGGACTTATTGTTTGACGGTTAAGAAATAATCAAATATTTCCGGCACATTACCCGAGCCGATCCCCGTAGTTACAGCACCTTTTAGGTTCGATGAGGTGCCTTCGGCTATTTCAGAACGACAACCCAAGTTATTCACCATTTCAAGGAAGTAGCCGAGATCTTTATTAGCATTATCGATTGAAAAACCTAAATCGCTAACCCCGTCTACTGCGTAATTTTTGCAGAATTTCATGAAAGGTGAGTTTGATGGACCTGTCGACATGATATCAAACAGTTGCTGGCGATCGACGCCAGCGAGTTTAGCCACAGCGAATGCCTGTGACATCGCACAAACGGTCGTCATTCCCATGAAATTATTGATTAATTTGGTTGTGTGACCCGCACCAAGATCGCCGAGATAAAAAATGTTTTCACCTTGAACTTCAAGAACCGGCTTCACTTTCTCAAAGGTATTTTTATCCCCCCCAACCATGATGTTAAGTAAACCATCTTTTGCGTGAGCAGGCGTTCTGCCCAGCGGGGCATCAATCATGCCGGAACCTTTTTTAGCGAGATCAGCACCAATTTTTCGGGTTGAGGCAGGGATAGATGTGCCGAAATCGATCAACACAGAACCTTCTTTTATGCCCGCCAGGATGCCGTTATCGCCATACACCACTTTTTCAACGATTGTTGATGTTGTCAGACACAGCATGATGATATCGCTTGCTGCGGCTAATTCAGCCGGAGAGTTGGCTTCAGTTGCGCCACGGGCAACTACGTCCGCAACGGCATCTTTGTTGAGATCCATCACTTTTAACTCGAAGCCATTATCTTGCAGGCATTGAACCATATTACTACCCATTAGGCCTAGGCCAATGAACCCAATCTTCGGCTTTTTCATTTATAACCCCTTGATAAATATTATTTAATAGGCATTTGACATGTTATTTGATAACCGACCGCCAAGTAACCCTGCTGTCTAATGAGGTGAATGACCGTGATAAACCTGTCTCGACAGTTTGGCGCTCCGATGACCTAACGTGAATGCACCACATGATATGTAATACAATATTATTATAATTTCAAGGAAAAGTGGTTAAGTATGAGAGGTTGCGTGAATGTCTGGCTGAAAAGATTCAAATTCTATCAGGGAAATATACCCGCCCTACTTCCAGTGGCAGAGTGTTGGCAACACTTGCTCACACCTGTGACAGACTTAAGTGAACGCAAGGGAATTAACGAGAGACACTTGTCTCTCGCCGCAGGTCTATTTCTCAATCATTTGCAAGGAGCTAAGCACGTGTTTCGACGTGTTTGATGTCCCAGATAGGCTAGCTTGTTGCTGACGGTAAACGGTGTTTGGAGTCCAACAGATGATTCACTGAGGCTTGACGGGCTTTCTCCGCATTCCCTGTCATTATGGCATCATAAATCTGTCGATGTTCATCAATGCAGGTGTTTCCCTCTTCCGAAGAGTGCGCAATGAAATTAATAAACATCGTGGTTAACACATGCCCAAAGGGTAAGAAAAAGTCATTACCTGTAGAGATGAAAACGATGCTGTGAAACTTGATATCCACATCTAACCATCGTTTTTTATCAAAGACTTGCGCGTTGGCAACTTCTAACAATTCCTGAAAAGCTTCAGATAACTGGATTCGCTGTTCAGCCGTGGCATTTCTGGCCGCAAGGGCGCAGGCCTCTGGTTCAATCGCTCGGCGTAGCCCAAGGAATTGTTGGCAAAACTGATCGATTTCAGTTAGCCCGTCCATCCATTCAATTAACTGTGGATCTAAAAAATTCCAATAGGCACGCTGTATCACTCGGGTGCCAACTTTTGGACGTGACTCCAACAAACCTTTTGACGTTAGCAGTTTGATTGCCTCACGTAGCGCGGTACGGCTAATGCCAAATTGCCCACACAGTACAATTTCCCCAGGAAGTAGAGAACCTTGAGGTATTTTTCCGGACAAAATACTGCGCGCAATTTCGCGCGCCACTTGTATATGGAGGCTTCGCCTGGAGTCGGAAATGGAATGAAATTCGCCTGGCATAAATTGCTCGCAAACAATATGTATTATTTAATTTTCATCATATCACTCCGAATCTTATCTACCAAGTATGGCATTAATAACCAATATTGATCCGGTCAGCATATTTCGTTTTGCCGCTCAAGACAGAACGTGAGAGCGACTCGTCAACGCTACTCGGAAAGCTGAATCTGAATAAATGTTAATAAATTTATGTTCTCCGCTCGAGTTTGATGTTAAAAAGATCATAAAGTGTTATTGTATTACTTATTGTGTAATCTGATGATAACTTAGGTGACGTAGAGTGTTTAACAAGTTAAATGGCGAGCCCGTGTTGAACACTATTTCGGCGACTGGCCTGTGGATGAAGTGTGTTGATGAAATCTTATATGAAAAATAATCTTTCACTGGCATGGCCTTTAGCTATCAACGCATTACTGATGCAGTCGATGTTAATGGTTGATACCTTTTTTGTTTCGCCTCTTGGGGAGGTCTCCCTCGCTGCTATGGGAATTGCCACGACAATAGTCTCTTTCATTCTTGGTATACAAATGGCATTGGCGAATGGTTCTCAGCTTGTAATGAGTCGAGCGGTTGGTTCAGGAAGCATGGTGCCCATGAATAAAAGTTTCTGGGCCGCTCTAATGATTAATGTCGCCAGCGCCATTGTATTTTGGATACTTCTTGCACTCTTTGACCGCGATTTAATAGCCCTATTGACTAATAATACAGCACTTTATGTACAAGCGGAGCGCTATCTGGAATTGGCGAAATTCATCATTGTGATAAACGCCATCACTCAGGTGCTGATTGCATTGTTCAATGCACAAGGAAAAACTAAAGTTGCGTTTGCGGGCTATCTCATCGAATTACCCATCAACGCGATGGCCTCTTATCTTTTCATCCACGGTTACAGTGAAATTGAAGGTCTTGGTTTGCAAGGCGCTGCTGCGGGCAGCTTGCTGGCTATATTCATCAGGCTCGGTTATTTGATGCATTGTCTTCAGCGTGACCGCACATTGGTTTTGTCGGTTAAGAATCTTGATGCTTCATTAAAAACAAACACTTTGAATCACTTACGGGAAATTTTTCCAGTTGCAGCAAATGTTACGATGCTACAAGTAGGTGCAACTCTTTATATGTTACTTTACTCCCAACTCTCGCTGAATGCTTATGTAGCAATGACCATTGTTATGCCGTGGATTAAAGCGGGTACTCAATTTATCACTGCATGGGCACATTCATCTGCGATTACGATTAGCCAAGCCATAGGTTCAGGTAATGTCGAAAAGTTAGTCAAAAATGTGGATATCAGTATCAATATAGCCGTGATCATTTCTTTTTTTTCGGCGGCATTTTTTTGGGTTCTGAGTTTGGTGTTGCCTGCTTTGTATCCAGACTTAGACCATTCTACTTACCAGGCTCTTTCGGTGATTGCCCCGTTATATATTTTTCTACCTATTGTTAGAGGTTACAACACGGTACATGGGCATGTGTTGCGGGCTTTAGGGAAAACCACAGGCGTGTTTATCATTAACTTCATCGGACAATGGCTTATCTCAATCCCATTGTGTGCATTGATAATATTCTATTTTGATGCGGGGATTTTTTGGGCATTCGCGATTATGCCCTTGGAAGAAATAGTGAAAGCGCTTCCTTTCCGGTCCTTGGCACGACAATCTTTGAAGGCTTTCGATTCGAAAAAAGCAAGAAATCTAATGCACGACTAAAGGTGGTTTGGTCTAAACATTCGTTTTAATTCCACTCGTTTTCTAAGGTTTAACCTAAGCGTACAACACGAACCGTATTGAGAAAACCCTGTATTCAGCAGGCCGTTCGATGCTCCATGATAGTCGTGTACCGACCAGTCTGCGATGACATCAACCATAGGATTAAGCTAGTGCGCCGGATCACATCGTATTTTTTGCATGCCCCTCTCTAACTCTCCAGTAAGACACCACGTTCACCTCAGTGATCTGTACAGAATAGCCACATTGTTAAATACATCAGATGATGACCTGGCGGTTCCCGCTGTGTTTTTTCAACGGATTGATATGTAAAATTTTTTAATGGGGAGGTATCTGCACAGTGTGTGCCGTTACGGGTGTAGCTGTCGCATTAAGTGATCATTATCACAATGGTGATATAATAATACAAATTTATTTGTTGTTTTTTAGGGGTAATGATAATGTCAGCGTGGGTAACGAAAATAGATATTTTTCAACCTATTGTAGGTTAAGCGATGGTGAATAGGTAAATCTTTATGAAAGTTAAAAAATTACGTTGGATAATTGTAGGCCTCATCGGCTTAGCTGCCGTAATTAATTATATAGATCATTCAGCATTACCTGTTATGTTGCCCTGCATTTCAGCACTGGTGCCACTAACACTAATATCAGAATTTTTCTCAAGTGAGATTAAATCAGTAGAAAAATAACTAACGGTTAGTGTCACTAAATTATCTCATGCTAAGTCTGTAAGTATAAAAACTATTGAGGTTTTATATGTTTAATAAATTATTTTGTCTGTCTTTGTTAGTGGGATTATCATCAAATGCATGGTCGACTGAAACACATGTTGATGTTTTACCCGCCGATCAGTTTGATATGTCAAACTGGAAATTAACCTTACCTTTAGATAAAGATAAAAATGGTAAAATAGATGAGATAGAAGGTGTAGCGATGTACTACTTCTCTCACCCAGATTATTTCTTTTTAGATGAAAATAAACAATTAGTATTCCAGGTTCCGAATAAGGCGATTACCACTTCAGGCTCTTCAAATGCCCGTTCTGAACTTCGTCAAATGGTTCGCGGAACGGATACGGGGATCAGTGTCAAATCACCGAAAAATAACTTTTCTCTGGCAGCGCATCCTGAAGCCAAAACATTCGGTGCTATTGGTGGAAAACTTGATGGGACGGTCAAGGTTGAACATGTATCCTTACATGCCAAACATCCTGAGAAATATCCGGCTTTCTCCGTGGTCGTTGGTCAGGTGCATGCGAATAAAGACCCAGCAATGATTGAGGCTAAAACTGGGTTTGGGTATGGTAATGAGCCCATTAAAATTTTTTATAAGAAGTGGCCACATCATAAAACTGGTTCCGTTTTCTGGACTTATGAACGTAATTTGGCAGAAAAAGATCCAAATCGTGTTGATATTGCCTATCCAGTATGGGGCTACACCTGGGAAAATACAAAGGATCCGCAAAGTTCAGGTGTTAAATTAGGTGAAGAATTTAGCTATAGAATTAATATTATTGGCAATGTTATGCATTTATATTTTACGGCACCAAACCATAAAACCGTTAGTTATAAAATAGATTTGTCAAACAATGTTGATGCCAACGGAAAAGTTGATGAAAAGGATAACTCTCATGGCTATTCAGGTGACTCATTTTATTATAAAGCGGGTGCGTACGGACAATGTAGCGTGAAGGATGGTGAAGGCTTCTGGTCTACAGGTTGTGCGGGTACCGGTGATTTTGTCGTTGATAAAGCGAATGGTGACTATAACCGCGTGTCTTTTTCAAAGTTACAACTGAGTAAGTAATCCGTAAAACAAAAAACCAGCCTCAATATTAATATATTGGGCTGGTTTTTTTCCGTGTCATGAAGGTTACTTAAAGGGCAACCTTCCTTACTTTAATGTGTCGATTTTAAATAATAAAAGGTGGCTTATGCATAGTCATCTGGCTTGCCGGTTTTGTTTTGGTTATAAACGCCGACTGTATAATACATATATTGCCCCGTTTCGTTATAGCCACTTTTCGATATATCAACCGTTTTTTCAACGTCTTTGTGACCTGCCAAAATCAGTCTGAAGTTGAGTTTGTCGCCTGTAATATTGATACGATACCTACATTTCTCACCCAGTTTTATCCCATCGGCAGGCTCCCCATAAATGGTTGCATGGTCGCTGTAACTCGGCTGCAATGTTCCAATCATCTCGTACTACTGCTCATCACCAAACCCTTTGCGCGTTCGTGGGCAAAATAAATGAAACCTTTTTCATGATTCGGGAGTTTAAGGTAGTAAAGCCTGATAGGTTCATCATTATTGGCGTGTATTTGACCAATCATTACGCGTCCAACCTACCAGTTAATGCCGGTAGTGTTCACGAGATCTACGGTCAGTGTTGCTTCCTGCGTCCCATCAATGCCACCGGCTTTTTCTTGTTCACTGCGCGCAATGGATGAGAAGACACGGTTGTTATTATTTACCCCCAGGAGAGAGATGTCGGTATCTCTATTGCGGAGCATTTCACGCAATTCCGAGCGGGTGTATGTGGTGTTCTTCGAGGTTTTTGGCCCGGTGACAGGGGTGGTAAATACCATTCCACATTGTTCATTAAAGGTGAAAAAGTTCGGGCTGGTGTAACCTGCAACCAACTCTTTTTCTTTTATTTGATCTGCTTTTTCGGCGTTATTCGCATCCGCAGGTATGGCCAAACTTATCTGCGTTTGAGTGTGAGATTGCGTATGTCTGGGAAGAAACTGCTAAGGTTGAAGCAATCGCAAAGCCGGTTTTTAGCATCACAACTGATTAGTTACGAGGGCAGAGTAGGTTCATCTTTATAGACCTCCAGTTTATCCCCTTCATCCTTCAAATTGCCGGTGCGTTGGCATGACCTGGCCACCCCAATCACCGATTTGACTCAGTGATTGGAGGGTTATCGTCGCCGCTATCTTGAATGCGTTAGGATATCTATTGTTGTTAGATCGTCATTACCTATTGCGCAGGAGTTGGCTTATTTTAAAATACGGGCAAAGGCACCTTCCCAAGTGTATTTAACACCGTCGAACTCTACGGTGTGTTTTCCTTGCTGTTGTGTATCCGCCAGATTGCAAATAGCAAAGTGATAGATGCTATCGCAGGTTGTTTCAATGCGAATCACCGTGCCGACATCGTTATCACCCACCACGTGGATTGATGTAATCCTGCCACGAGCCCCCACTGACGCCTCGATGGACTCGTTGAAGTAGCCATGGGTTTCCAGAACAGAAGCGAAAACATGGTCCTTTCCAGACTGTCGGATTATTAGAGCGGGTTCGCTTTTCAGGTTAAAATTAGGATCATTGGCTCCAGTGCGGGTGAAGAACACCTCTCCCTCATTTAGAGCACTGGTGATGAGTGAGTAATAGCTCCTGCCGTGCAGCCAGCTTACCAGTGAACTACCTTGCACTTTCCCGGATCCCAGGTTCCACAAATGCTGATATCCGTTATCAGCACCCATCGGTTTCAAGGTGCTTGCTGCGTGATAGCTGAAGTCAGTGCGGATGAGCTGCCCAGCGTAATGCACCGGGAAATCATACTGATGCTCCTGCTCAGATTTAATGCGAAAAATATCAATAACCAGTGTTTTTTCAAACGCTTCAAGTTCAGCCAGAAGCACACTACGCTGCATGTCTACACCATCGTAGTAGTCCTGTATCCGGCCACTCATACCCTGTAATTCTTTATTATCTGCGTTGAAGAAAACCCTGGAACCAAAACGTTTTTCCGCAAGTGCGGTATCAAAATGGTTTTGAGTTTTTTGGTCAACGGTGACGGTGTTGTGTGCGACAGTCTGTTTACAGTACGAAGAGTTTTCCGGGATATAACGACCACCAAATTTTGGCTCAATATTAACCCAGCGGCCAAAACCGTAATCGCGGAGCACTTCATGCCCGCGATTAAATACGCTCAGGTGCAGGCCATCGTAGTGGCCATGATCCAGCGCCGAGTGATATTGATGGTCGCTACCGTGTTGACCAAACCAAATGAGTGCCATGGTGTCGTCATTTTTTTTATCACGGTGGCGTAAAATACCCAAGCCGCCTTTTTCGCCTTTCGGACCGTCGGTGACAAACAGACTTCCCCAATCGAAAGGTTGAATATTTTCTGCGGCATCCACTGCATCTGACAGGGTTTTACCGGAGGCATGAACCCATACGTTTTGCTGGTGGTTTGCCATACCCAGCAACGTGTCAGTCTGCTCGTAGCGATGGAAGCAGACCGATGTCGCCATGATCACCCCTTCATCATTAATTGAAATGCTTTTCGATGAATCGTTGAGCGCAGGTAAGGTGCCATCAGGGAATGCAGTTTTAAACACCGCATAAGAAGTGGTTTTTATCACGGAATTATTGAATTTATAAATATTGATCTCTGGCTGGCGTCGCTCAATAGCTTCAGCAAAAAGGTAGATTGGACGAAGCGAGAAGCGGTGGTAATAAGGCCCTTCCATATAGTATCCATCAGGCGAGAATAACTGTGCCAACTGAGCTAAGAAGCCACCACTCATGCTGTCGTTTTTCAAGCCGTAAAGCGCTTTATCTACGGCGGCCTGGTCGTTGATGGCGTAGCCACAAATCCCCACAGCGGCAACAGCCCACAAACCATGGTTGTGTACGATGTCGAAATCATGACCATAGGTCACGACGAACAGCTCAATCATTTGCTTGAACAAATTTGTTTCAATGAATGTTTTCTGATCTTCAGACAAGGTGTGGTAAATGCAGCTATAGGCGCAGGATGCGTAAAGCATCCACATATTCTCGTTCAGCGTTTGATGGAATATTTTACCCGGTGGGTTACTGTCGCGGCTGATATTGCTTTCAAGTGTGGGATAAACATTGGCATATGCACTGAGCATTTCGACAATGTAGTCACGATACTTTTGCTCGCCCGTGATAAGGAACAGGCGACCTGCGAGATCTATATGGATGTAGTTCTGTTTATGGCGGTTATGCTCATAACCGCCACCTTCGCCATGACCAGGTACTTCAATACCCACGTCCACCATATAGCCGTGCGTTTGTTTAATGTCGCGAGCCAGCGCCTGGCCGAGTAGAGTATCAGTGCCAAGACTTTTTTTAAGTTCCGCGGCTTCAGCAAAGCTCATTAAAAGTGGTTGGTAATCCATTATTGTTTCTCCAGGTCTAAAGCAATGACTTCAAATGCGTAATAACCCTGCCAACTGAGTGTTTTACCGTTGAGTTCAACTTGATGATGGGTTTGCTCGTCAGCGTCAGGTCGGTTACTTATCATCACCGTGACCTGCGATTTCTTCGTGGTAATTACCACAATGCTGCCAATTTCGTTATAGCCTACGACATCGATACACGTCACTTGGCCTCGCGCATTCGTGGATTGCTCAAACTCTTCATTAAAATAGCCGTGTGTTTCCAGCGCGGAAACAAACAGGCTCGACTGACCTTTGTTGCGCAGAATGAAAGCGGGTTCACTGCGTAGGTTGAAGTTCGGATCGCTGGCACCGGTTCGCGTGAAGATCACTTCATTATTGTGATTTGTGCTGGCCCCAAACCACGTGTAAAAGGTGTGGTTCTGCAACCAACTAATCAGAACTGTTCCTTGGGCTTCACCGCTTGCGACGTTCCAGAGGTGTTGATAACCATTGCTCTGCGCAAGCGGGTGAAGTTCGGCGTGATTCTGGTAGTCGAAGTTAGTCCGGATTATTTGACCGTCGTACTGATGTGAGTAATCGTATTGATGCTCTCCTTCGCCTTTTACCCGGTAAACATCAAGTAACAGCGGCGCTTCTAGCTCATCTAAATTCAATAAAAACACGCTGCGCTGCATTTCAAAATCCGGGTAGTGGTTATTGGCAAACGCACTCATCCCTTTGATATTTGGCGCGTCAGCAACAAAGAAATGCGGTAATGCGTGTGCCTTATCGGCACGTTCAACATCAAAATTATTCTGACTTAACCCATCAATAGTGAGTGTGTTATGCGCAATCGTTTGACGGGCGTATGATTTGTTCTCATCCAGGTAACGGCCGCCGAATTTTGGTTCCACATTAACCCAACGGCAAAAGCCGTATTCACGTAAAACTTCTTGGCCTTTATTGAAGAATGTAATGCCGAGGGTATCAAAATGGCCATGCCCCATGCCGTGTTGGCCATAGTTCATGACCAGTTGTGACACATCGCCAGTTTTGTCCTTCATGCGAATGAAGCCTTGCGCGCCATTATTGCCCTCCGGCCCTTCATTCAACTCTACAGAAGGCCAGAAAGGTGGGCTGATTTCGCCCTGACTTGCGGCGTGTTCCAACGCTTGTGAGAGTGCAAGGCCGCTGGAATGCAGCCACACTTTGTTTTGAATTTTCGCCATGCCCAGAATATTGTCGTCAAGGCCATAGCGTTTTGAGTAGACACTGAGTGCAACCTGAACACCCTGATCAGTGATGGACATAGAGCGAGAAGCATCATTGAGTGCCGGAAAGGTTCCGTCAGGGTAAGCGGTGCTAAGTAAGGCCTGAATGGTATTACCAATCACCTGATTTTTGTAGTTATAGATGTCTAGTTCCGGCATGTGGCGGTGAAGAACTTCAGCGAATAGACAGGTTGGGCGAATCGAGTAACGGTGGTAATAAGGCCCTTCCATGTAATAACCCGATGGCGCGAACAATTGTGAAATTTGCGCCAAAAAGCCTCCTGAACCATTCCTTTCCAGGCCATAAACGGACATATCCAAATATTCACGTTTACCGATTGCAATACCGCAAATCCCCACGGCGGCCACCGCCCAGATACCATGGTTGTGGATGCGGTCGAAATCATGGGCATATTTAACAGTAAACATTTCCAGCATCGGCTCAAAAACACCTTTAATCACCCGCTGGCGTTCTGTTTCTGTCATGGTTGCCGCGACGTCGGAATAGGCGAGGCTGGTAAATATCAACCAACATTGCTCATTTAAGATCTGATGGAACAGACGGCCGGTTGAGTTGGTATTTTTTTGGACGTGAAAACCAAAGGTAAGATATTTGTCGGCATAAATTGCGAGCAAATTTTTCACAAACTGCGCGTATTGCTCTCTTCCGGTGATGAGGTATAAGCGCCCGGCGAGGTTCATGTAGGTGTAGTTTTCTTTGTGCCGATTGTGTTCGTAACCACCTGCCTCGCCGTGGCCCGGCACATCAAGCGCAAGACTCATGAAAGTGTCTAATTTTTTGCAGTTGGCTTCGATAGTTTTGCCCATCAGGCTTGGCTTGCCGACCTCCTTACGTAGCTGATCTATTTCTGATTCTGTTAACAACACCGACTGAGTGATCATTATTGGGTCCTGAATAAATTACTGGGTATGTTTCCACCTCCCAATAAAGTAATACAATATTAATTTAGAGTGTAGTGGCGTAACAAGAAAAGGAGATGCGAGTCATGAAAAATTGTAAAAATGTTATTCTTTCAACGCGCTACTTTTGCTTTCTCAGGATCTTTCGGCTTGTCATAGCATGGTCATCATGACTAAATTGCCTGTATATTGAAGTCAGTCACATTCAAACTCACATATTGTATTATTATATGCTCACGGCATCAGATTTTGACTGCCACTAACTTTAATAAACGCATTCAGGAGTTTGATAATGAATCCATTCTTTATAGAAGAAGAAACCCAATGGGAAGAGCTGCCAGGTGGCATCAAGCGTAAAATCGTGGGTTACACCGATGATCTGATGGTCGTGCATCTTTGCTTTGATAAAGGAGCCATTGGCGCACCGCATTCACATGAGGTTCACGATCAAATTGGCTATGTCGTAAAAGGGAGTTTTGAAGCAGAAATTGATGGTGAGAAACGGATTCTGAAACCGGGGGATGGGTATTTTGCCCGCAAACTCGTGACGCATGGTGCCGTAGCATTGGAGCAAGATAGTATTCTGCTTGATGTGTTCAATCCAGCCCGTAAAGATTTTTTAAAATGATGCCTCAGTCTGTATCGCCTCGGCTTACCATTTAATAGTATTGATTATAAATAATTTTAATAATCAATATTATTTATGGCGGTAGCGGCTGCTCACGTTTACTGGATTGGCCGCTACACAAATTCACCGGATGTGTGATTTACCCGCTAAGGGAAAAGCCCTCAGAACGGCGACGTTCACGATCGGCAGGAAACGATTTCAGAACTTATGATACCGAAGAGGGTAAAACACTCAATTCAGCGACCAACTGAAGAACAGGTACAACAGAGATGTTCTTGCCACAGTGCTGGCACGCTCTTCCCGATGCTGAATCAACAACATAACAGTAAAATTGTGGGAATGATTTACATCCTGCAATTCGCTATATTAATCGTGAGTCACAACGACTCACGATCATTTAACAAATACTGCCCCCCATCTTGCCGTCAGGGGGCTAACTGATCGCCATTAACATCCAATATCTGCCCGGTAAACTGACCTGAATATCCTGGCTGAGATGGGTAAAAAACTGCAGGCTGAAGAGTATTCGGTGAGATGGATGCCGAAATGCGTCAGCAAGTAGAAGTCCAGAAAGCATTTTTCCGGCAGTATCCGGAGCGGCGAAGTTGCCGGGATAAGCGCGATGCCGTACTAATGCCTGAGATAAAGCGCGTATACAAAGAAAACTACAGCGTTGACGGTGTGCGTAAGGTCTGGCGGCAGCTAAAACGTGAAGGTGTCAGTGTTGCCCGATTCGAGGAAAGGCAACTGTCTGGATAATGCGATGGCTCAAAGTTTTTTTTAGCACTCTTAAATCGGAGTGTTTTTATCTGAATAGGTACGACAGTATCAATGAGCTAAAACAGGCCGTTGATGAATATATCCATTATTACAACCATGAACGTATCAGCCTGAGACTGAAAGCCCTGAGTCCGGTGGAATACCGAACCCAGGCCTTATTAGCCGCCTGATGCAAACTGTCCAACTTTATGAGGTCAGTTCAGAAGAGGGCTATTGTTTTGGTGTCGTTTCTTAAAAATAATAATTCACACGTAGAGTGACTTCTGAATAATCCGTTTTGAATTTCGGATAAGCATCATTGGCACCAACTGGGGTAAACGCGTCACTTTCCCCTAAGTCTGTATAACGATATTCAAGGGCCGTCGAGAAGTTGTCGCTAAACTTCCATTCAACAC
The DNA here is from genome assembly GCF_022134725.1 of Buttiauxella sp. S19-1. Classification (NCBI taxonomy): domain Bacteria; kingdom Pseudomonadati; phylum Pseudomonadota; class Gammaproteobacteria; order Enterobacterales; family Enterobacteriaceae; genus Buttiauxella; species Buttiauxella sp. S19-1. The sequence goes on along the minus strand of NZ_JAHWLU010000085.1, from coordinate 7,636 downwards.
CCGCACCAACGTTATAACCCGCGCGGGTATCATCAATTGCTGTGTTAAATGCCGTGCCGCAATCCTGAACGGCTGGGGCTGGATTAACCGAGCATCCCTTTGCTAATTCCATTGAGGCAACGGTTAAACCTGCGGTGACATATGGCAACCAGTTACCAATCGCATAGCCAGCTTTGAAATTTAAATTGAATGCCTGATTAATATCTACTTCGTCATACCATGAAGAATGTGACGGATTATTGAGGCCGCCGCTAATGTTGGCTCCTGAAAATCCGGTTTCAACCCCTAAAACAATATCGTTATCCAGTTGCCAGTTATACCCGGCCTGAATGCCGCCGATAGTTCCATCAATATCGCGTGGAGTTCCATGTGGCTCGCCTGCTCCCGGAGACACAGAAACATCCTGATTAGTTCCGCTGCCATAACCAAGGTTTCCACCCACATACCAGCCATCGAATGATTTTGCGGAATCGGCAAAAGCCGAGCCGGATGAAAGTAGCATTACAATTACTAATAATGTTTTACGCATCTTTCCCTCTGCAATCGGATGTTTAAATTAAGTTCTGTGTTGTTTTTTTGTACTACATGCCGAAAGCAGGTTAGCGTTATTGTTCATTATTACAGCGATTTTTTTATTCAAAAAAATCAATAAAATGTGTTGAAAATTTTAAAAAACACATCTGCCATCTGATGATGTGGTCAGACTATCGGCCAGGCCTTCTGCAAGCAGCCCTATGGCATCTCAAAGTATCAAAACAAAGACACGCTCGCGCTCCGCAAAATCTCGGATGGAGCTATCATTATTGGTCAAGGGGTATCGCAGAATGAAAAGCGATATCAACCAAAGAAATAGCAACTACTACATCGTCTTGGGTTTAACAGACAGACTCCTGCGCACCATTAAAAATGACTTGAAAATAGCGACACAAAAACATCTGAGGGCACATTTGGAGGTGTTTCGTTAAGTAGTGCTTTAAAATAACCAGTTAAAATAATCAATTATGGATTTATATCGACTCCTGTAGGCATTTCGCCTTTATACTCCCTAAAACTTTCTGTCCCGACTTCTACACCAATAACTCCCCCCAGCCTGAAACCGTGAACAATGGTTTAATTGATTTTATTGCGCAAAAAGAGTACGTTCACGCGAGGAATTTTTATTGTGGACGGTACATAAAATTATGCCAATAATTCAGTCGGTTGAGCGTGCCTTACAGATTCTTGACTTGTTTAACGAGCAAGCAACAGAGCTGAAAATCACCGAAATTAGCCAGCTCATGGGTTTGAGCAAAAGTACCCTCCACTCCATTCTGAAAACACTCCAGCTTCATGGTTATATCGATCAGAACCCTGAAAATGGCAAATATCGTCTGGGAATGAAACTGGTAGAACGCGGCCATTTTGTTGTTGGTTCGATGGATATTCGTCAGAAGGCGAAAAGCTGGCTTACTGAGCTTTCGCTCAAAACCGGCCAAACCACACATCTCGGTGTCCTGGATGGAAACGAAGGTGTGTATATAGAGAAGATTGAAGGGAAGCTTGCGGCTATCGCTTATTCACGTATTGGCCGCCGACTGCCCGTGCATTCAACCGCAATTGGTAAAGTTTTAATCGCCTGGCTTAGGGAAGCGGAACTGAAAACGTTGCTGCAAAACTATGAGTACAGCCGTTATACCCCCGCCACAATCTGCACTCGTGAAGTATTACTGGATGCGCTTGCACAGACCCGTGAACTTAGTTATTCCATTGATAATGAAGAAAATGAGCAAGGTGTTCGCTGTGTTGCTGTACCCGTATGGAACCATGAATCCAGGGTGATTGCAGCACTCAGCCTTTCCACACTGAAATCCCGGGTGGATGATAACCAGCTGGATGTGTATTGCCAGTTACTGAAAGAAGCCGGTCAGCAACTTTCTGCTGAACTGGGCTACCCGGCAAAAATGCGCAAATAGCCCAGTATTGCGAATTAACTTTCTGCTGCTGGCTGGTAACTGAAATAATCAAAATCGGCGTGGCAGCCATCACCACTGATATCTTCGCAGTGCAGTCCGACAAACGCCCCGGTAAAGAAGCCCCGCCCAGCGATATAATCATCGGATAGCTTCCACGCCTCAAAGGTTAGTGGGATCGTCTGCCAGTTTTTGCCATCGAACGAATAGCTGTAGTAATAGCTCAGTCGGTCCACATTCACTCGTAACCAGACGCTCTCCACATTATCGGGTACCTGAATCGGCTCATCGTGTAACGGCCAGGCAGGAACATTGCGGTCAAGTTGAATGATTTTCAGAGTGCGGCCTCTCCCCTCTTCCCAATCCATAAAACAGTACGACCAGTTTTTAGTGTTGTAATAACAGGTCATCCCGGCGCTTTGTTGGAAATGGGCCGGTGAAAACTGCATTCTGGTTTCGGCCTGGAAAACAAAGTGTTGCCAGCGCCGCGCCACCGTTGACTGGGTGAATCTTGAGTTCAGGGAATCGTTGCCGTACAACCGCAGAAAACCCCGGCGCTCGGTCAGTGACCCTAAGTTTTCATCAAATGGAATACGCAGGGTTTGCAGCTCTGGGTTAAGGCTCTCGCCATTAAAATCTTCAAACCAATTCTCATCATCTGTTGGCGTGGACTCCTGCATTTGTGGGCCTGCGACCGTTTGTGCTGCGTGTTTTCCACCTTTCACATACGGCCAGCCATCGCGCCACTCAAGGCCGGTAATTCCTGTTTCTCTGCCAAGCGAGCAATAACCTCGCCCGCCCGCAGCCAGCAGCGGAATACCCGGCAGCCTCTGAGGGCGGCTGGTGAGATAGGCCATATACCATTCACCCGTATGGGTTTCCAGCAACGATCCATGCCCGCTTTTTTGCAATGGATTTTCTGGCAAATGCCAGCTGGTCATGACCGTTGTTTCCGGGTGGAGCTCCCACGGGCCATCGAGTGTTGTGGAACGGAGCACTACAACCGCATGTTCGTAGCTGGTTCCACCTTCAGCGACCATCAGATAGTAATAGCCCTCTTTCTGATAGATATGCGCCCCTTCGGTGTAGCCCAGCGGGGTGCCGGTAAATAGGGTTTTTCGCTCTGAAGAGAGCTTTTTCTGTTCAGGGAAATACTCCTGCAACACGATGGTATTATGCGGATTACTGTGATGCCGCGGTCCCCACGGGCGATATACGTAATATTTTCTTCCGTCAGTATCGTGGAACAGCGACGGGTCAAACCCGCCATTTCCCATCGCGACAGGCTCGCTCCATGGCCCTTCGACAGAAGGTGCAGTCACCAGGTAATTACGACCATTTTTCCACGGTGAGTCGACAATTTTCACATCCGTATACAGCAGCCAGAACTGCCCATCGGCGTAACTCAGGCAAGGCGCCCAAATGCCACCAGAATCCGGGTTGCCTTTCATATCCAGCATCGATACACGATCCAGCGGGCAACTCACCAGCGACCAGTGTTTCAAATCCCTGGAGTGGTAAATACGCACGCCAGGAAACCATTCAAAGGTCGAAGTGGCAATGTAGTAATCCTCTCCCTGACGGCAAAGAGAGGGATCAGGGTTAAAACCTTTCAAAATCGGATTGGTAATGTTGTACATTTTTTTCCCCTTAGTTTGACGCCGCGACCGTGGTACCCGAAATCTCTTCTTCCTTGCGCGCGCGATTTTGCAATAGCTGCTGACTGATTTCTTCAACGCGTTCACTGCTCAGTTTGTACATCGACAGCATGATAAACATCCCCACGTACAGTACGACCGGAACCACACAGAACAGAATTTTTATGGTATCTAAGACGTTATCCGGTTGAACCACGTTGCTTGCGGAGTAATCAACAAAGGCGAGGATCCAGCCCACCACCGCACCACCAATCGCCAGGCCAATTTTCAGGCTGAACAAATAGGTTGAGAAAACCAGGCCATCAAGACGGCGCCCACTGCGGCTTTCCTCGTAATCCACGACGTCCGAAGCCATCAGCCATTGCAGTGGTGTGGTGGTATTGAAAATAAACAGGAACAGAATATTCAACGCGAATATCAGACCAATACTGTGAGATGGGGTAACAAAAATAAGCAGGCTAATCACTGAATAAACCACGATTATCCATTTAAACGAGGTGACACGGTCAAAACGTCCCAGTAGGCGGGATGAGCACAGTGAACCCAGCATGGTGGCGATACTGCCATAGAGTAAAAATTGGGTTGCAAGCTCTGGGTGATCCATAACGTATTTCACGAAATAGAGTGTTGCACCGCCACGAACCACGTTAGAACAGGTCGCCATCATTTTGAAGGCGCACATAATTCGCCACTGGCTATTCCCAAACAGATGCCTGAGATCTTTTTTGATTGAAGAATTAGGTTGGACCTCAAAAGTGTAACGTTCTTTTGTGGCGAAGAAACAAATTAAAAGAAGTGCCACACCGCTAATACCCAACACACACATGGCACCGAAATACCCAACCTGCTCATTGCCTTTACCAATAATTTTCACCAGTGGTAAAGCAATACCACTTATTGCCAGGGAACCCGCAGCTGCCAGGAAAAAACGCCACGATTGCAGCGCATGGCGCTCTTTTGGATCGGCAGTAATAACACCAGGCATTGCACAGTAAGGCACATTAACAAAGGTATAAACCAGCGTGAGTAATATATATGTTACCGATGCGTATATTATTTTTCCCTGAGCGGAAAAATCAGGGGTATAAAACGTCAGAACACAAACAATACCGAAAGGGATCGCCCCCCATAACAAGAATGGACGGAATTGTCCGTGGCGTGTTCGGGTCCTGTCGACCCACAATCCCATAATGGGATCGGTCACCGCATCCAGTACCCTGGAGACCAGAAAAAGTGTGCCCATGATGCCTGCTGAAAGCCCAAAAACATCGGTGTAAAAGTAGGCAAGCAAAAACATGGTTGCCTGCCAGACAAACCCGCAGGCGGTGTCTCCCAGGCCATAACCAATTTTATCTTTCATTGTTAACTGCATTTTTACCCCCAACTCATAATAATATGGATTAAATTACCAACAGCAGGGACCTACAAAATGAAAAAAAATAAAACCTGCACTTTGCCAGGAATACACCCTTTATTTTTGTGACTTTAAACAAGCTGCTTAATAATCCAATTGTAGGATTCATCCATAAGCACCATCAATAATCATTTTTCACTTCATAATTATGATTTCTGGTTTTTGTGATATCGCCCGCGTGATATAAAAATACCTTCCAAATAATTCATTAATCAGAGTTCACACTATTATTTTCATTAAGACGTGCGTCATCACCGGTCAAATAAAAACCGGTGATAATGAGATTTTTAATTAAATACCGAGTGCTTTTTTCCCGGCATTAATAACTTCTATAATTTTATCGGTGTCATAAATACAACCTTTCCAGGTTCCACCGCTTACAGACTGTAATGCCGCCCACAAACGGGTGTCATCTGGTAAATAGTCGTGAGGATGTAAATCAGGATGACTTTCCCGCTCAAGTAATACCTCCACCCCCTGTTCAGGCGTAAGAGGAATATCTTCGCTACCAATAAAGTTCACAGATCCACTGAGTGAATGACGATCAACGACAATTTCAATAATATCATTATCACGCAATTTCCCAATTGGCCCGCCTGCCAGCGCTTCCGGTGCGACATGACCGAGACACGCACCGGTTGAAACGCCAGAGAATCGCGCATCGGTTATCAGTGAAACTGTTTTTCCCCAGGAAATATGCTTCAAAGCGGAGGTTAACTGGTAGGTTTCTTCCATTCCCGTTCCCGATGGCCCACCACCTATTACCACCATAATGTCGCCCTGTTCAATATCGCCATTCTTAATGGCCTTAATCGCCTGAGCTTCCGCAACAAATACCCGCGCCCTGCCGGTATGGCGATAAACGCCATCTTCATCAACAACTGAGGGATCAATCGCCGTCGCCTTGATGACCGAGCCTTCAGGTGCAATATTGCCTGTCGGGAAAGAAATGGTGGAAGTCATGCCGCGTGCTTTTGCAGCACTCGGGGACATAATGACGCTATCAGGATCGACACCGTCCTGATCCAGTAAACACTGACGGAATTTTTCACGGCGCTCGGATGCTTCCCACCAGTCGAGGTTTTCACCTAATGTCTGCCCGGTGACCGTCATCACATCTTCATGGAGCAGCCCAAGTTTACGCAGATGCAGCATCACTTCTGGCACACCACCGGCCAGATATGCCCGCACCGTCGGGTGATAATCCGGCCCGTTCGGTAACACACTCACCAGACGCGGGACTTTTCGATTGATTCGTGCCCAATGCTCAACATCCGGCAATGTACAGCGTGCCGCATGGGCAATAGCAGGAATGTGCAGCAGTAAGTTAGTGGAACCGCCAAACGCCGCATGAACCACCATCGCGTTTTCAATCGCTTTATCCGTGAGAATATCGCCGGTGGTGATCCCTTTTTCATCCAGCGCGAGGACGGCACGAGCGGACTGACGAGCGATTTCCAGCCAGACTTCCTGCCCTGAAGGTGCCAGCGCTGAGTGAGGTAAAGCAAGACCCAGTGCTTCTGCCACCACCTGTGCCGTACCAGCCGTTCCTAAAAACTGGCAACCCCCTCCCGGAGACGCACACGCCCGGCAACCTAACTCAGCAGCTTCTTTCAAAGTGAGTTCATGGTTGGCGAAGCGTGCACCGATAGTCTGAATTTTACCGGCATCCTCACCAAAAGTAGGTGGCAATGTAGCGCCACCAGGTACCAGGATGGTCGGTAACTGGTGCATTGAAGCGAGCGCAATCATGGTTGCAGGCAAGCCTTTATCACAAGTTGCCACGCCAATCACCGCACGACGAGTTGGCAATGAACGAATCAGACGGCGAAAAACAATCGCGGCATCGTTGCGATAAGGCAGTGAATCAAACATACCATGAGTGCCTTGCGAACGGCCATCGCAAGGGTCGCTGACAAACGCAGCAAAAGGAATACCGCCATGGCCCGTTATCTCTCTTGCCGCGGCGGCCATCTGCAAACCAATTTCCCAGTGCCCAGTGTGATAACCCAGTGCCACAGGTCTGCCGTCCGGCTCCCGAATTCCCCCCATGGTCCCCAACAGAAGCACTTCTTTTCCCGTGAGTTTATTGGCATCCCAACCCATACCCGCATTTTGCGTTAGGCCGAACAGATTTCCACTTGGGGATTCCAGCAGCATTTTTGGCGTTAACGGTAATGCCCCCTGCGGCCCTGCGGCATGGGTTTTAACCTGGTAAAAAGCGGCATCTTGCGGTGTAAAAATTGACTCGATTGACATTGCTATGCTTCCCACTCAACACAGTTCAAGTTGTTTCAGGAGTGCCCCAAGCTTTTGCCGGCGCTCTGCGTCAAGCGGCGCACATGGAGGATGGCACCAGGTGGAGATATCCCTGCCACATAGCACAATAGCTTCTTTAATCACGTTAATAAACGGAGTATCGAGTTGATAAATTTGCGGAATTTGCAGCAGTTTTTGGTGCAGGCTCGCAGCTTGTTGTAAATCTCCGTCACGGAAGGCACGCAACAACCCGACCGATAGCTGCGGGGCAAAATTGACGCTCGCGGAGATGCCACCATCCCCCCCCAACAGCAACGTATTAAACAGGTGATCATCAAAACCGCACAGTACAGAAA